>CANRDG010000017.1 GCA_947629275.1 uncultured Clostridia bacterium
TATGTGCTATAATTAAAAATGTATATTTTTTAATTTGGAGCAAACTGACTATTTATGGCGAACGATAACATTAAAAACACGGGTGCGGACAAAAACGCTGACGTCGACAGGGACAGGCAGCTTATTGTCGGCAGGAACGCTGTTACGGAGGCTCTCAAATCGGGAGCGGCGATAGACAAGCTGTATGTTAACCCCACAGCCGGCGGCTCGGTAAAGAACATAATAAGGCTTGCAAAAGAGCGCGGCATACCGGTAAAGGACACGCAGGAAAACAAGCTTTCGTTTATGTGCGGAGGGGCTGCTCATCAGGGCGTTATAGCATCGGCGGCGTGTGCTGAGTATGTTTCGGTGGAGGACATACTTGAAAAGGCAAAGCAAAAGGGCGAAGACCCTTTCATAATAATATGCGACGAGATAGAAGACCCGCATAATTTGGGCGCTATAATACGCACGGCGGAGGCGGCAGGCGCGCACGGTATTATCATACCGAAAAGGCGGAGCGCATCGCTGGATACTACAGTTTACAAGACCTCGGCAGGGGCGGCAAGCTGGCTGCCCGTTGCAAGGGTGGCAAATCTGCCGTCGGCTATTGACAAGCTGAAACAGTGCGGAGTTTGGATATACGGCACTGACGGCGGCGGCGAGGACTACACAAAAGCAGACCTTAAAGGCGCGATAGGCTTGGTGATAGGCTCGGAGGGCTTTGGCATGGGCAGGCTTGTGAAAGAAAAATGCGACTGCATTGTAAGTCTGCCGATGAAAGGAAAGATAAACTCGCTCAACGCGTCTGTTGCGGCAGGTATATTTATGTACGAGATCGCGCGGCAGAGAGCTTTGGCAGACGTTAAGAAACAGTAAAATACAGGAAGGGAAGGATACCCGATATGTCAGATAAATTTTCGCTTGACGATATTCTTGAAGAATATTCTGCGAAAAAGGCAAACGGCGGCGTTAGCGTTAATAAAACCGAAAGCAGCGACGCGGAGCTTGAAAGCATACTGAGCAGCGCGGCAAAGCCAGAAGAACCTGCACCAGAGCCCGAAAGCCCGAAAGAAGCAGCGGTTTCGGCGGTAATTACGCCCGAAAGCGTTGTGGAGGCTGCTTTGGAAGCTGCTGAAGACGGCGGCGTGCAGGAAGAGACCGTAGAAGTCAGCCTTGACGACGTGAAGTTTGATAACTCGAAGAAAAACGTCGACAAGAAAAAGAACCGCATAAACACTTCCGTCATCGAGAAAATGGTGATGGAGAAAAAGAGCGGCGCAGGATATACTCCGACAGGCGCGATACCTCCTGTAAACAGGGCGAGCGTTAAGGACATTGACATGGACTTAGAGGGGAAGATAATCCCCAAAACGGAACAGCTTGAGATAAGCGACGACCTTACCGACGAGCAGAAAATGGAGATACTTGAAAAACGCCGCGAGGAAAAGGTGCAGAATTTTGTGCTGGATAACGACCGCAACGACGAGGAGCAGAAGTTGAGGGCGGCGGCGAACGACAACAGAGAGGCGCTGCCTATTGATGAATTTACGTCGTTTGAGCAGTCTCAGGAAGTGCTGGCGGACATAATGCAGCTGAAAAGCAACATTGTGGTAAGGCTGTGCGTGCTGGTGTTCACTTCTCTGTTTGCGGTATATCTTACGGTGGCTAACGATCTGGGTCTGCCGATAGTTTCCATGTTCAGCCGCAACTACAGTCCCGAGGCTTTTGTGTTCACGCTGACGATACTTGGCATAATATCGGCATTCGTATCGTACACGGTCATATTCAGCGGACTGAAAAAGCTGTTCTCTCTTAAAGCGGACTGCGACAGCATTGCTGCGATAGGCATGGTGGTAACGATAATTACGGGCATTGTAAATCTTTTTGCGCCCGATTCGATACAGACGGGAAATTACCACATTTACACGGCGGCTGCGATACTTGGTATGCTTTTCAACACGCTCGGCAAGCTTTCCATGGTGAACCGCGCGGACAGGAATCTTCGCTTTGCGGCAGGGGAATTTGAAAAACACGCATTCACAAAGGTGGAGGACGAGGACATTGCTTACAAGTTCACAAAGGGAACGCTCGACGATTTCCCCGAGCTTGTGACTACGAAAGAGACCGAATTTGTTGACGATTTTCTTAGAAATTCGTATTCTTCCGACATATCGGACGAGTACAGCAGAAAGGCAGCACCGATAATGGCTATCGCAGGAGTTGCTGCGGCGCTTATAAGCCTGCTGCTCAACCGCTCTGATGCAGGGATAGCGGAAAAGATAGTTACGGCGCTCAGTGCTATGAGCGGACTTGTAACGCTTTGTTCGTCGTTTGCGCTGATGCTTATTGTAAATCTGCCGCTTGCAAGAGCTTCAAAGAAGTTTTTGCAGTCTTCGGCGGTGCTGCTGGGTTATTCGGGCGTTGAGGAATATTCCGATACGAACTCGGTGCTTATAGATGCGGAGCAGCTTTTCCCTGACGGAATGGTGGATCTTGTGAACCTGAAAGCTATGTCTTCCACGCTTATAGAGGACTGCATACTTTACGCTGCGAGCCTTTCATGTCAGGCGGGCGGCATAATGAAACCGACGTTTTACAAGATGCTTCGCGGCAAGACGGAAATGCTATACCCTGTAGAAAGCTACATCTATGAGGACGGCTTGGGACTTTCAGGCTGGATAGAACACAAGAGGATACTTTTCGGCAACAGGGAACTTATGCAGAACCACTCGATAGAGGGCTTGCCTACGCTTGCGAAAGAGTCTGAATATTCAAAGGGCAACATACCCATATATCTTTCAATATCGGGTGTGGTAGCGGCGATATTCTTCATTCGCGTAAGCCCGAATCTTACGGTGAGCAAGTGGCTGCAAGAGCTTACAGACAAGAACGTTACGGTAGTTATAAGAACGGTGGATTCGTTTATATCTACAAAATTTTTGTCGGAGCTGTTTGACGTTGATACAAACAGGCTGAAACTTTTGCCGTTCCGCTTCCACAGCGAATACGCGAAAGAGACGGCATATGTACCGAGAATTTCTTCTCCGCTTATATGCAGCGGTCACTTCCACTCTATTGCCATGCTGATATGCGGCGTGAAGAACATTCAGGCAATGGCGGTAATGGGAATGATG
This sequence comes from uncultured Clostridia bacterium, assembly GCA_947629275.1. Lineage (GTDB taxonomy): Bacteria > Bacillota > Clostridia > Oscillospirales > Ruminococcaceae > UBA7477. The sequence goes on from CANRDG010000017.1 coordinate 3,117, forward strand.
TTACAGCTAACCGCCTCGGCGCTGGGAGCGCTGATAGCGCTTATTATGGTCATCATAGGTTCGCTCGGTCAGCTTTCGGCATCAATAGTGCTGGCTTACAATCTGGTATGGCTGGCGGTAACGCTTTTATTGCAGCAGATGAAACGCGTTTAAGCTACAAAAATATTATATATGCAGAAAAACTGCGGCGCATCAAAAACGCCGCAGTAGTTGTATTATCTGTAATATAGATATTCTCGTATTTCTTACACAATATTCTCACGAAGATTTCAGAAAGTTATCACGAGGCTATCAAAGATCAGGGATATAATGGTATCAGTCGGTCGGTATACTTTGTATGCCAAAAAGACGTTTTGCATTCTCGGCGGTAATATCAAGCACCGACTGTGGGTCAACGCCCTTGACTTCGGCGACCTTTTCGGCAACACGGTATATCATAGCGCTCTCACTGCGCTGACCGCGATAGCCATCGGGCGCCATGTAGGGGCAGTCGGTCTCGAGAAGAAGTCTGTCCATAGGCACTGCTTCAAGCGCGCGCGAAGCCTTTTTGTTATTCTTGAAAGTAAGCGCGCCTGTAAAGCCTATATACATACCCAGAGAAATAACTTCGCAAGCCGTTTCATACGAGCCCGAAAAGCAGTGCAGCACGCCTGTGGGACGGTATTTTCGCAAAAGCTTCATGGTGTCTTCGGTGGCATCGCGGCTGTGTATGATAACCGGCAGAGAATGTTTGGCGGCAAATTCAAGCTGTGATATAAAAAGCTCCAGCTGCTTTTCTCGGTCGTGATCGTCATAGTGGTAGTCAAGACCTATCTCACCGACGGCGACTATTTTTTCACTGCGCGGCAGCATTTCTTCAAGCCGCTGAATGTAGTCATCGGGCATATCGAAAATATGCTCGGGGTGTATGCCTATGGCTGTATAATAGTGAGGATATTTTGCGCTGTACTTTATGCCGTACTCGCATGAGGGCAGATCGGTGGCACAGTGTATTATACCGCTTACGCAGGAGGAGAACATCTCGGAAAGAAGCGTGTCGCGGTCGCAGTCAAAAGAATAACCGTCGTAATGGCTGTGGGAATCGAATATGTTATTGTATAAAGTCTGTTGTATCATGGATAGACCTCCTTTGATACGATTATAACACAAATATAAGTTTATGTCAATAAAAAAGAGGTGGGGAAAATGGGCAAACCGCTAGGCGTTTTCAAACGCTATGAAAAGAAATATATGCTCACAAAAGAGCAGTTTGACATAGTGCAGAAAGCTTTGGAGGGTCATATGCTGCTGGACAGCTACGGACTTAGCACGATATGCAGCATATACTTCGATACCGAAAACAACGACTTGGTGCGGCGGTCTGTTGACAAACCGGTATTTAAAGAAAAACTGCGGCTGAGGTGCTACGGCAAAAGCGTTTCGGACGGCGACAGCGTTTTTATAGAGCTTAAAAGAAAGTATGACGGAGTTGTTTACAAGCGCAGGGTGGCAGTGCCGTACTCTCAGGCGAGGGAGTATCTGCTTTGCGGCGGCGATTGTCCGTCTGACAGCCAGATAGGCGAGGAGATAAAGTGGTTCGTAAGCTTTTACAAGCCCATGCCTGCGGCTTTGGTGTGTTACGACAGGCTGGCGTATTACGGAATTGAGGACGGTGACTTTCGTGTGACGTTCGATCTTAACGTTCGCTGCCGAAGCGACAGGCTGACGCTCCAGGACGGCGACGACGGTATATGCATAACGCCAGAGGGAAACGCCATAATGGAGGTAAAGACCATTTCGGCAATGCCTATGTGGCTATGTGATCTTTTGAGCGAAAACGGCATATACCCGACATCTTTTTCAAAGTATGGAACATTTTATAAAATGCAGGCGAAAAAACAGACTGCTGACATAAAGTAAACTATAGGGGGCCAAAATATGTTTCAGAGTATTTTCAACAATTCAACGGCGGTGCTGACATCTATAACCGACAAGCAGATGCTTATATGCACGGCTGTATCGCTGCTGCTGGGCGTTGTTATAGCGGTGGTAACAAAAGTGACGAACGGTCATTCATCTAAGAGCATACTTACAACGCTTATACTTATACCCGTTATTGTGCAGCTTATTATAATGATGGTAAACGGCAATCTCGGCGTGGGCGTATCTGTAATGGGCGCGTTCAGCTTGGTGCGGTTTCGCTCTGTGCCGGGCAACGGAAAAGAGATAGTTTCTATTTTCAGCGCGATGGCTATAGGCCTGGCGACCGGCACGGGGTACATAGGCGTTGCTGTTGCTGCCACGGCGGTTATAAGCATAGTTTTGCTGATACTTGGGTTTATACGCTTCGGCGAGGACGACAAGGGGGCAAGGCAGCTGAAGATAATTATCCCCGAAGACCTTGATTTTACCGAGATTTTTGACGATATTTTTGAAAAGTATGTAAAGCAGCCCGAACTTGAAAAGGTGAAGACCACCAACATGGGAAGTATGTTTGAGCTTACATACAACATAATATTAAAGGATGCAAAAAACGAAAAGAAGCTTATTGATGAGATACGCTGCCGCAACGGCAACCTGACCGTTACCCTAAGCCACAGAGAGCACACGGGCATGGAGCTTTAGGCAGCTTTGGAGGCGTTTGTTTTGACAAAAATAAAAAATATATCTAAACTGAAAAAGGCTGTAGCGCTTGCGGCTGCGATAATTCTGACATTGACGGCGGCAGGGTGTGCAGATAAGGGAAGCAGCTCTTCGGGCAATAGTGCAGACAGTGGGCAGACGAATTCGCAGAATGAAATTCATGAAGTTACGGGCGAAGTGCAGCCTGTGGTTTCAGACAAGGTGAAGGACAAAGACTTGGACGACAGCTACGGCGCCCCCACGGCAAAGATAACCTTTGGTGACAGCGTGCAGATAGAGGGCAGCGGAGTTTCGGAGAGCGGCGGTATTGTTACCGTATCGCAGGAGGGCACGTATATATTCAGCGGAAAGACCGATAACGGGCAGATAGTAATAGCGGCTGACGAAAAAGCTGACGTGAAGATAGTGCTTGACGGGGTGGAGATAACGAGCACGAGCGGCAGCGCAATATACGCACAGACGGCTGACAAAGTTATTGTAACGCTTGCGCCCGAAAGCTCAAACAGCCTTACGGACGGCGCAAACTCGGAGGCGTGCATTTATGCTGAATGCGATCTTACCATAAATGGCGGAGGAAGTCTTTCGGCAGAGGGAGCAGTTAATGACGGCATTGTTACAAAAGACGACTTGGCGCTGGTAGACGGCGATGTATCTGTAAAAGCGGTATCTACGGGCATAAAGGGCAAAGACAGCGTTACTTTATACGGCGGTAAATACGGTGTTTCCTGCGGCGGCGACGGACTGAAATCTACAACTGCCGACGACAGCGAAAAAGGCTGGGTCGTAGTAAGCGGCGGTGAGATAACTATAGAGAGCGGCAGTGACGGCATACAGGCCGAAACATCGCTGACATTCTCGGGCGGAAAGGCTGATATAAAGACCGACAGCGCGCTTTCAGATACGGGCGAGACGGCAGGCAAGGGGCTTAAAGCCACAGCTTCTATGTGCATAAGCGGAGGAGAGATAAATGTATCTTCCGTTGAGCACTGCCTGCACTGCGACGGCGCGCTGACTATTGACGGCGGCAAAATTTCGGCGGAGGCGCAGCAGGGCGACGGCATTTCGGCTGACGGAGATGTTGTTATAAACGGCGGCGATATTACTGTTGCACGCGGCGATGAGGGCATTGAAAGCAAGGCGTCTCTCACGGTAAACGGCGGAAACATTGACATAACCGTAAGCGACGACGGCATGAACACGGGCGGCAGTGACATAGCAACCGACGTTTTGCATGACGTATCAATAAGCGGCGGCAATGTGCGCATAAACGCCGAGGGCGACGGTATAGACTCAAACGGAGATATAAACATATCAGGCGGCGTGGTGACTGTGTTCGGCCCCACGGGCAGCGGCGACGGACCGCTTGACTGCGGCGACATGGGCGGAAAGATAGTCATAAGCGGCGGCACTGTTATGGCGGCAGGCTCGGTGGGTATGATGCAGCTGCCGGATGAAACGGCTTCTCAAAACAGCATATACACCACAATGCTTAACGCCGCGCAGGGTGATACTATAACTCTTGCGGACAGCGACGGAAATGTTATTGTAACTTTCACGGCTGAAAAACAGCTTGCAGGAATGACGGTTTCTTCGCCCGAAATAAAGAGCGGCACGACATATCATCTTTACAAGGGCGGCAAGATAGAGAGCGATGAAAACGGCGAGGCTTTCAAGATAGATACCGAGGGCGCAGAGGAAATAGCTTCGGGCGAAGTTACGCAGGTGAATACTTCGTTCGGGGGAAGCGTTCAGGGCGGCTTCGGCGGAGGAAAATTTGGCGGCGGCAGAGGCGATGGTCAAATGCCCGGCGGCGGTCAAATGCCGAATGACGGACAAAGACCCAACGGCGGCAGAGGCGGCATGGGCAATATGGGCGGTACGCCTCCCGAAATGCCCGACGGTGAAAGACCGCAGATATAAGCTTTGCGGCAAAAACAAAATATAAAAAATGTTGACATTGCAATTGACAAACGGTCAAAACTGTGTTACACTATAATATAATAGTAAAACATAGTGGGGAGCTTGCTTGACAGGCTGAGAGGGGAGTTGTGCTCCCGACCCCTTATCTGATTTGGGTAATGCCAACGTAGAGAGTTTGATGCGGAGGAGTACCTGTGTACTTTTCCGCATTTTTTGACAGGGTGATGTTATGGTAAAAATAAACGGCGAGCTTATAAATGCCGCAGGAAAGACTGTGGAAGAATATCTTTCGGCGGCAGGATATGACAAAAAACGCGTTGCTGTGGAGCTTAACGGCGACATACTGCCAAAGTGCGCTTATGCAGATACAGTTCTTAAAGACGGCGACAGCGCGGAGGTGGTAAGCTTTGTCGGGGGCGGTTGACAGGCAGGTACTTCACCGCGTTTTGGCAGAGCGTTACGGAGAGGAAACGGCTGAAAGGCTTGAAAATTCGACGGCGGCGGTATGCGGACTTGGCGGACTGGGTTCTAATATCGCAATAGACTTGGTGCGCGGCGGCGTGGGTAAACTGATACTTATAGACTTTGACAGGGTGGACGTTTCAAACCTGCACAGGCAGCAATACAAAGCGGCGCAGGTGGGTATGCTGAAAACCGAGGCTATGGCTGAAAATATCCGCGAGATAATGCCGTATACCGAAATTGTAACGCATAACGTGAAACTGACGGAAGAAAACATCTGTAAGTATGTTGCAGATGCAGATGTTATATGCGAGGCGTTCGACGAAGCCGTAAGCAAGGCTATGCTTATAAATACGCTTTGTGAAAAAATGCCCGAAAAGTATATAACGGCTTCTTCGGGAATGGCAGGCTTCGGGAGTGGAAACGACATAAAAACGCGCAGGATAACAGAGAGATTCTATCTTTGCGGTGACGGCAAAAGCGATGTTTCTACCGAAAAAACGCTGGTTTCTGCAAGGGTGTCGCTTTGCGCCGCGCATGAGGCTCTGGCAGCTTTGAAGATACTGGCAGGGAAAATATAACGACAAGTTTTTTGAAAAGAGGCTATACATATGAACAACAATGACAAGCTTAACTTAGGCGGTCATGAATTTGATTCGAGATTTATTTTAGGCTCGGGAAAGTATTCGCTGAAACTTATTGAGGCTGCGGTGCAGCACGCAGGGGCGCAGATAATCACCCTTGCGGTGCGGCGCGCCAACACAAAAGAGCAGGAGAGCATTCTCGACCACATACCGCAGGGGGTTACGCTTTTGCCGAATACCTCGGGCGCGAGAACGGCGGAAGAAGCGGTGCGCATTGCAAGGCTTGCAAGGGAACTTGGCTGCGGCAATTTTGTAAAGATAGAGATAATGAAAGATTCAAAGTATCTGCTGCCCGACAATGCCGAGACCGTGAAAGCTACCGAAATTCTGGCAAAAGAGGGCTTTGTGGTAATGCCGTATATGTACCCCGACTTGTACACAGCGAGAGATCTGGTGAACGCAGGCGCGGCTGCCGTTATGCCGCTTGCCTCGCCGATAGGTTCAAACAAGGGACTGGCGACGAAAGACTTCATACAGATACTTATAGATGAGATAGACCTGCCGATAATCGTAGACGCAGGCATAGGCAGACCCTCGCAGGCGTGCGAAGCTATGGAAATGGGCGCGGCGGCTGTTATGGCTAACACTGCTTTGGCAACGGCAGGCGACCTGCCCGTTATGGCAAAGGCTTTCAGACAGGCGATAGAGGCAGGCAGAAGCGCTTACCTTGCAGGGCTTGGCAGAGTTATAACGCGCGGCGCGAGCGCCTCAGACCCGCTTACGGGATTTTTGCGCGACTAATTGGACTAGGGGGCGGCACACATGGACAACAGTTTTTTTGTAGACTCCGCACACCTTTCAAAAGAGGCGTTAGAGAAAAAGCACAGGCTTGAAAACGACCCGTCTTTCAGAAAGAACCACATGGAGTATCTGGAGGGCATGGAAGTACTACAGTCTGACATCTGCGGAAAGGTAATGGCGCAGATGAAGTCTTACGACTATGCAAAATACACGGCAAAAGATGTCAAGGCGGCACTAGAGCATGAAAATTGTTCTATAGAGGACTTCAAAGCGCTGCTCTCGCCTGCGGCAGAACCTTTTTTAGAGCAGATGGCAGAGAGAGCAAGGCTTGAAACGAGCAAGCATTTCGGCAACACGGTGTATATTTTCACGCCGCTGTATATAGCGAACTATTGCGAAAATTACTGCGTTTACTGCGGCTTTAACTGCTATAACGACATCAACCGAATGAAACTTAACGAGCAGCAGATAGAGCATGAAATGAAAGTCATCGCTGACAGCGGCATGGAAGAAATTCTGATACTTACAGGCGAGAGCCGAGCGAAAAGTGACGTTAAGTACATAGGCGAGGCGTGCAAACTGGCGCGCAAGTATTTCAGAATGGTGGGGCTGGAAATATACCCCGTGAACACCAACGAATACAGGTATCTGCACGAGTGCGGCGCGGATTATGTTACTGTTTTTCAGGAAACATACGACAGCGACAGGTACGAGCAGCTGCACCTTTTCGGGCACAAGAGGGTGTGGCCATACCGCTTTGACGCACAGGAAAGGGCGATACTCGGCGGCATGAGAGGGGTTGCGTTCTCGGCTTTGCTGGGGCTTGCGGATTTTAGAAAAGACGCGCTTGCTACCGCTATGCACGTATACTACCTGCAAAGAAAATATCCGCACGTTGAGATGTCGCTTTCCTGCCCGAGACTGAGACCTATAAAAAACAACGATACTATAAACCCTCTTGAAGTGCATGAAAAGCAGCTATGCCAGATAATTTGTGCTTACAGGATATTTTTGCCATATGTAGGCATAACCGTTTCCTCGCGTGAAAGCGCGCGGTTCAGAAACGGAATTGTGAAGATAGCTGCAACGAAGATATCCGCAGGGGTATCGACGGGCATAGGCGACCACGAGAGCAAGTACACGGGTAAAGAGGCTGACGCACCCGAGGGCGACGAGCAGTTTGAGATAGACGACGGCAGGAGCCTTGGTACTATGTACAAAGACATAGAGGGCGAGGGGCTTCAGCCGGTGCTGAATGATTATCTGTATGTCTGAAATAATTTGCGTAACTAACAGAAAATTGTGCAGAGATGACTTTTTCAGACGTTTGGAAGAGATAGCGCAAAGCTGTGTTAAAGGTATTATTCTTCGTGAAAAAGACTTGACGGAAGAAGAATATACCGCCTTAGCGAAAGAAGCAAAAAAGGCGTGCGGCGAAAAGCTGATAATTCACACACATGAAAAAACTGCAAAGCTGCTGGGCGTTAAAAAGATACATATGCCGATGAGCGCGCTTGTAAATATGCAGGTAGATAAGGCGCTTTTTGAGGTGATAGGGGCTTCATGCCACAGCGCGCAGGAGGCTGAAAAAGCGCAGGAGCTTGGCTGCACATACATAACGGCAGGGCATATTTTTGCTACAGACTGCAAAAAGGGGTTGCAGCCGAGGGGAACAGAGTTTTTGAAAGAAGTGTGCGAGGCGGTTCACATTCCCGTTTACGCGATAGGCGGCATTAGTAATGAAAATCTGCACCTTGTAAAAGAGGCTGGCGCGGTGGGCGCATGCGTTATGAGCGGCGGCATGGTTTGTGAAAACGTATTGAAGTATTTTGAAGATTTGGGGCGATAATATGGAAATAAAAACAAGGCGTGCTACAGAGCGCGATCTGGAGCGGATAAACGCGCTTTTGTATCAGGTGGCAATGGTACACCACATAGGCAGGCCCGACCTTTTCAAGGCAGGCGAAAAGAAGTACACCGACGAGCAGCTTATCGAGATACTGCACGACGAGGACAGACCGATTTTTGCAGCGGTGGACGAAAACGACGTTATGCAAGGGTATGCTTTCTGTGTTATGCAAAAAAGCGGCGGCGGTGTGCTGACCGATATAAAAACGCTGTACATTGACGACATATGCGTTGACGAGGCGCAGAGGGGCAAGCACATAGGCACTAAAGTTTATGAAGCTGCGATAGAATACGCAAAAGAGCAGGGCTGCCACAATGTTACGCTGAATGTGTGGGAATGCAACCCGACGGCGATGGCGTTTTATAAGTCGCTGGGAATGAAGCCTTACAAAACGGGCATGGAGGTAATACTTTGAGAACCCCAGACGTTACTTTGTATGTGTGCACCGACAGCGGACTGATGTCATGCGATACGGTTGAGCAGTCGGTGGAAGAAAGCATAAAAGGCGGCGCGACAGTTATTCAGCTGCGCGAAAAAAACGCGACGGGCAGGGAATTTTTTGAGCTTGCCAAAAGCGTAAAGAAGATAACCGACCACTATGGCGTGCCGCTTATTATAAACGACAGAGCCGATATTGCACTTGCGGCTGACTGCTCGGGCGTACACGTGGGGCAAAAGGATATGCCGTGTGCAGAGCTCAGAAAAATAATGGGCGGCAAAATAATCGGCGTTTCTGCCGCGACTGTTGAAGAAGCCGTAAAAGCGCAGGCAGACGGAGCGGACTACATAGGCGTGGGGGCTGTTTGCCAAACGGGTACGAAGACCGACACGCGCCCTGTGAGCATTGAAACTCTAAAAGCGATAAGGGCGGCGGTGTGCATACCCATGGTGATAATAGGCGGCGTTAATGAAAACACGCTGCACCGCTTTAAGGGGCTTGGGATAGACGGCATAGCGGTGATATCGGCTGTCATAGCGAAGAAAGATATTGCGCAGGCTGCCGCTGATATAAAGAAAATGTGGCTGGAGTAGCTGGGGTAGAATATGTCAAACAATTGTAATATAAAAACGGCGCTGACTATAGCAGGCTCAGACTCGAGCGGCGGCGCAGGCATACAGGCTGACATAAAGACTATGACAGTTCTCGGGGTGTACGCTATGAGCGCGATAACCTCGCTTACAGCACAGAATACCATGGGCGTTACCGACGTGAGCGATGTTTCACCGGACCTTTTGAAAATGCAGATAGATGCGGTTTTTGAGGATATTTTTCCAAACGCTGTGAAAGTGGGCATGGTGTCTTCTGCCGAGCTTGCACAGGTCATAGCGGACAGGCTGAAATACTACGGCGCGAAAAATATAGTGGTAGACCCCGTTATGGTATCGACAAGCGGAAGCACGCTTGCAAAAGACGGCTGCGTAAAGAAAATGGAAGAAAAGCTATTCCCGTTGGCTAAACTCATTACGCCCAACATACCCGAAGCTGAAATACTGTGGGGCAAGCGCATTTCAAGCCGCGATGATATGCAAAACTGCGCTATAGGACTTGCCCAAAGGTACGGCTGCGCGGTGCTGCTTAAAGGCGGGCACTGTGAAGACGGCGCGGACGATATTTTAGTATACAAAAAATGCGATAAAGAAATATGGCTCACCGGCGAGAGGATAGATAACCCCAACACGCACGGCACGGGCTGCACGCTTTCAAGCGCTGTGGCGGCATACTTAGCGAGGGGAGAAGATCTTGAAAACGCGGTAAAAAGAGCGAAAAAATATCTTACAGGTGCGATAGGTGCAGGTCTTGATTTAGGCAAAGGGCGCGGACCGCTTGACCATGCATACGCGCTGAGAAAACATATACAATAAGGAGAGGTGCGAAAAATGTCAGAATACACGACACAAATGGACGCTGCGAAGAAGGGTATCATCACCAAAGAGATGAAAGCGGTGGCAAAGAAAGAATACCGCAGCGAGGAGGAAATTCGCGGGCTTGTGGCGAAAGGTCAGGTGGCTATTTGTGCTAATAAGAACCACAAGTGCTTAGACCCAAACGGCGTGGGCTCAATGCTTTCAACGAAGATAAATGTGAACCTCGGGGTATCGCGCGACTGCAAAGACTATGACATTGAGATGAAGAAGGTAATGCAGGCGGTAGAGCTTGGCGCGCACGCGATAATGGATCTTTCCTCGCACGGGAACACCCAGCCGTTCAGACAAAAGCTGACTAGCGAATGTCCTGCGATGATAGGCACTGTGCCGGTCTACGACAGCGTTATACACTATCAGAGGGACTTATCAGAGCTTACAGCGAAAGACCTTATTGACGTTGTAAGGCTGCACGCGCAGGACGGCGTTGACTTTGTTACGCTGCACTGCGGAATAACACGCAAGACCATAGAGCAGATAAAAAAGCACAAGCGCAAGATGAACATAGTGTCGCGCGGCGGCTCACTTATATTCGCGTGGATGTGCATGACGGGGCAGGAGAACCCTTTCTATGAGTATTTTGACGAGATACTTGACATATGCCGCGAGTATGATGTGACTATCTCACTTGGCGATGCCTGCCGCCCCGGCTGTCTTGCGGACGCGAGCGACGTTTGCCAGATAGAGGAGCTTGTGCGGCTGGGCGAGCTTACAAAACGCGCATGGGAAAAGGACGTTCAGGTGATGATAGAGGGCCCGGGTCATATGCCGCTGGATCAGATAGCGGCTAACATGAAGATACAGCAGACAATCTGTATGGGCGCGCCGTTTTACGTTCTCGGACCGCTTGTTACCGACATAGCGCCGGGGTACGACCACATAACATCTGCGATAGGCGGTGCGATTGCAGCAAGCGCAGGTGCGGCTTTTCTGTGTTATGTAACGCCTGCGGAACATCTTGCTCTGCCCAACGTTGACGACGTAAAGCAGGGTATAATCGCCTCAAAGATAGCTGCCCACGCGGCTGACATAGCAAAAGGCATACCACACGCGAGAGATATTGACGATGCGATGGCGGACGCGCGCAGGACATTTGACTGGGAAAAGCAGTGGGAATGTTCCATTGACCCCGAGACCGCCAAGAAGATACGCGCTGACAGAAGCCCCGAGATAGAGGAAAGCTGTTCGATGTGCGGCAAATTCTGCGCTGTGCGGAGCATGAACAAGGCTCTTAACGGCGAGTATATAGATATTTTATAAGGGAGGTGTACATATGGTCTATTTTGGTGAAAGGTTGAAACAATTAAGGATCGAGGCAGGCTATTCTCAGCTTGATCTTGCTCAGGTGTTGGGGCTTTCGCGTTCTGCGATATGTTATTATGAAAAGTCCAGAAGAAATCCGTCTACGGAGATAATTGTAAAGATCTCGGAATTTTTCAATATTCCCGTTGATTCTCTGCTTGAGCTTGATGACAAGAGAATGATGCTCGATGTTTCGGGTCTTACGGGTGACGAGATAAAGTCTTTGCAGCGTACCGTTGACAAGTACAGAAAAAATCACGAAAAAGAAAGTAAAGCTAAAAAAGCGCCTGTAAAATAATTTCACAGACGTAAATGACCCGCTCGGAAAAACTCCGAACGGGTCTTATGTTTTATCTAGATGTGTTTTAGCTTATCAGCCAGCTGAGAATGTAGAAGTCGTCTGCATCGCCTTCGGGAACGGTTATTGTTACCGTGTGCTTTTCGGTCTTTTCGCCCTTGAATATAGACTCTATTTCGGTATAGTTGCCCCAGCCGTCGGGGAAGTTGCCGTCTATGGTGGCGACTTCTTCGCCGTCTACCGTTACGGTAGCTACGCCGTTAAGACCGTTTATCATCTTGTAGTACGCAATACCTATGTTCTGCGCGGTTATCTCAAATGTGCAGCTGCCGCCGTTGTAGGTAGCATAGTCATTGACATAAGGCCACTGCTTTGCCGACTGCTCTGTGAAAGTACCCTCGTCAACGCATTTTACAGCATCACTTGTTCTCTTTCTGTCTATTCTGTCGGCGTTTGCATACTTGTCGCCGGTAAAGCTTTCGGTGGCAGGGTCAAACGGCGTTACTTCAGTGCCTATGGTGTCCATGTTGTCCATAGTGTAGGTAACTAAGCCTTCTATCATCTGCGCTACCATAGCGTGACCGGGATCGTTGGGGTGAACGGTATCGTTTGAAATGTCAGTCCATGCAAACGCGCCTTTCTCTATCTCGGGCATTACGGCATCGTGATAAGAGATGAACGGAACGTTATAATGCTTTGCAACTTCAAGGTGCTGATCCTGCGGCGATGATCCGTTGTCAACGGTGGGTTCAAGGATTATTACGGCAGGGTTGCTGTCAAGCGAAAGAGCCATTCTTACAAGGCTGTCCATAGTTTCCTTGTAAAACTCGGTGTTCTCGTCGTTTATGTACTCGATTATGATTATCTGCGGAAGCTGAACGCCGTCAAGGGTAGGCAGGCAGTCAACTTCGGCAACGTCACCTTTGAAGCGGTGTACGGCAAGATAAGAATCGGTAGCGCCGATGCTCTGCTGCTGCACCTGAACGTTTATACTGATGTTTTCAGACCACCACGCCTTGAACAGCTCGCCGTAAGACTTGCTGCTTTTTGAAGCGCCCGAACCTGCCGATATGGAGTCGCCGAAATAGCAGATGTTCGTTGTGTTGTGAATGTCGTCCTGTGCTCTTTTTATAACTGCTGCAAGGCGGCTGAGGTCGCCGTTGAAAAGATACGCTCTTTCGAGCATTTCATCTGTAGCGCCCTTTGTTACGTCTATAGGCGTTACTTCCTCTGCCTGAGAATCGTCTGCCGCCGAGCTTTCGGGAGCGCTCTCGGGGGCGGCTGTGGTCTCTGCTGCCGATGAATTATCTGCGGGTGCTGATGAAGATGAGCTGTCATCACTGCCGCAGGAAGTCATGAAAGCGGCGCAGGTACATACCGCCAAAACGCAGGCGAGAAGTCTTTTTAAAAGCTTATTGCCATGTTTCATAGTATACACTTTCCTTTCATTTTTAAGAGTAAAACTTTACTACTCAATATAAATATATCACCGTTTTTGGAAAAAATCAAGGGCTTTCACAAACATTTTATAAGGTAAACGATTACTTTTCTTGACAAGCTCATCAAGAGAGGTTACAATAATATTAAAGACAAAAAAGCAGGTGATTTTTAATGGAAAAAATGAATTTCATAGCGGCTGACGACAAAGAGCTTTCGTACATGGGGCGTATAGATCTTACAGATGTGAAAGCACCGATGTTTTATTATGCAGGCTCATCGGTGACGGTGCGTTTCAAGGGCACGTACATAAAGGCTGTTATACGCAACCGCCGCATATACAACACGCAGGAAGTCGGCGCGGTGATAGACGGCAGACAGCAAAAATACACCTTCTGCGAGGACGGCGCATGGCAGGGGGAGTACACGCTCACGCTGGCACAGGGGCTTGAAAACGCAGAACATGAGGTGATATTCTTTAAAAGACAAGACGCGTCGCATTATTTTGTGTTTTTGGGATTTGAAACGGACGGCGAGGTGCTTCCTGCAAAGCCAAAGCCCCAAAGGCGCATGGAATGTTACGGGGATTCGGTATCGGCAGGGGCGGTGGTAGAAGCCGTTTCAAACGTTGGCATGACCGACCCTGAAAACAATGACGGCATTTATGACAACGCATGGTATTCGTATTCTATGATAACGGCGAGAAACTTGGGCGCGCAGCTGCACAACGTGGCGCAGGGCGGAATAGCGATATTTGACGATACGGGGTACTTTCACGCGCCGAATTGCGTTGGCATGGAGAGCGTTTATGACAAGCTGTGCTACATACCCGAGGGCGGCTGCACGCAGTGGGATTTTTCAAGATACACGCCGCAGGTGGTGCTGTTTGCGGTGGGGCAGAACGACCAGCACAACGAGGGCAGACCCGACAGCGATATAACTCAGCCCGAATACAGAAAAAAGTGGAAAGAGGGCTACAAGGGCATAATAAGCTCTCTGCGCTCTCATTACCCGAAAGCCGTATTCATACTGCTGCTGACGGTGCTTTGCCATGACGCACAATGGGACAAGGCGGTCGAAGAAATTAAAAACGAGCTTGGCGGAGAACAAAGCGGCGTATACCATTTTATGTTCAAAAGAACGGGCAAGGCAACGCCCGGTCATCCGCGCATACCCGAGCAATACGAAATGGCTGAGGAGCTGACAGCGTTCATAAGTTCTATGGGCGAAAGTATTTGGGAAAAATAGGCGGCACACTGAAAACGTTACCACAAAAGTAAAACGTTTTCACGGCGTTTTTGTTATGCAAAATCGCCAATATAGGGCGTAAATAGTATTGCAAACTGCCGATTGACGGAATGAATGAAATTGTGTTATAATTATATTAAGCGGCATAGTGTTTTTGTCGCGTATGGATATGTTTATGATATTTAAGATCACTATTATTTTAAGGAGGAAATCACAATGAGAAAAGCAAAAAGACTTCTTGCGCTCTCGGTCGCTATGATCTCGGCTCTCTCGTTCGCGGCTTGCGGCAAAGATGACAGCTCTAGCGTTATCGCAGGCAAAGACCTTGATTCCGAGCAGGTAGAGGCTATAAACAGCGCGGTAGATGATGTTGACTGGGGAAACACCGATCTTGCCAACAAAGAGGTAAAGTGGCTGGCACACTATGACATCAACCCTGTTGACGGCAAGGTTGAAGACCCTGGTATCAGACTTTTCAAAGAAAAGTACAACGGACAAATTACATGGGTACAGACCGACTGGAACGGCAGATACACAAAACTGGCATCGCTGGTATCTTCCAACGATTCGCCCGATATGTTCCCTGCTTCCGACATGGACGCTTTCCCGATAGGCGCTATTCAGGGAATGTTTCAGCCCATTGACAGCTACATAGACGTAAATTCTGAATATTGGAAAGACATAAAGCCTACGCTTGACACATTCTCGTTGGGCGACAGCCACTATGTTGCGGTTATAGAGAACTCTCCTAACCTTATATGCCTTTACAACAAGACTGTAATTGAAGATAACGGTTTTGAAGATCCTGCCGAGCTTTATGACAAGGGCGAATGGACATGGGACGTTATGCAGGAAATGGCTATAGACTTCACCGATGCCGATGCAGACAAGTATGCATTTGACGGCTACTGGTGGTGGGACGCCATCGAGCAGAGCACAGGTATTCCTCTGATAGGCATGGAAGACGGTAAAGTTGTAAGCCACCTTGAAGATGCAAGCGTTGCAGAGGCTGAGACACTTATCTACGACCTCACTAAGGCAGGCGTAGGATTCCCGAGACACCTTAACGACTGGAATACAAGAGGCTCTAACGACGAAGGTACAGAGGGCCTCGGTCAGGGACTTACACTGTTTATACCTGTAGGTCCTTATGAAATAGAAGATACTTTGGCAAACACCGCTTGCTGCGGCGATGTAGCTGCGGGCGAAGTTATGTTCGTTCCGATGCCTTCAAAGGACGGTTCTGAGCCTTATATGCCTGCAAGAGTTGAGGGTTACTGCCTCTGCTCGGGCGCTAAGAACCCCGAGGGCTTTGCGGCATTCATGCTCTGCAAGAGAGTTGCCAACACCAACGGCGAAGTTAAGGCTATAGGTATGGCTACACTTACCGAGGAATACGGCTGGACTCAGGAAATGGTAGATATGCGTGAAGAATGCTACAGACTTGCAAACGATAAACCTGTATTCGAGTTCTACAAGGCTGTTTCGGACGAAATGACCACCGCATTCAACACCATAGTTACCGCGACTTCGACCACCAACGGCGACGCTCAGACTTGGGCTGAAGTAGTTTCTGCAAACAAGAACGGCGTAAACTACTATGTTGAAGAGGTAAACGGCAAGATAGACAATGCCACCGCGAAGTAATCAGGTAAAAGCAAAATAAAACGGCGCTGTCGGCAGAGATGTCGGCGGCGCTATTTTTATAAAAATACTTGACTTGTGGGAAAATATATCGTACAATAAATAGTAGCATAGCTGGAAAGGCGGATAAATATGGAAAATACAGAAAAGTCAATGGACAAAATTGTGAACCTGTGCAAGAACAGAGGTTTTATATTTCCTGGAAGCGAGATATACGGCGGACTTGCCAACACTTGGGACTACGGCCCGTTAGGCGCAAGGCTGAAAAACAACGTTAAAGATGCGTGGAGGAAAAGATTTATTCAAGAGCGCAAAAACAGCTACGAGGTGGACGCCGACATACTTATGAACCCCAGAGTGTGGGAAGCGAGCGGACACGTTGCAAGCTTTTCTGACCCGCTGCTCGACTGTAAGGAGTGCAAAATGCGCCACCGCGCCGACAATCTTATAGACGACTTTGACCCGAATGCACACGCTGACGGCATGACAAAGCAGGAGATGTTTGAGTACATAAAGGCGCACTCTATACCATGCCCCCACTGCGGAAAGCATAACTTTACCGAGATACGCGAATTTAACCTGATGTTCCAGACTTTCAGGGGCGTTACAAACGATGCAAAGAGCGTTATATATCTGCGACCTGAAAACGCGCAGGGCGAGTATGTGAACTTCCTCAACGTGCAGAGGACGATGAGGGCAAAGCTGCCGTTCTCGATAGGTCAGATAGGAAAGGCTTTCAGAAACGAGATAACGCCCGGCAACTTTACTTTCAGAACGATAGAGTTTGAGCAGATGGAGTTCCAGACGTTCTGCAAAGAGGGTACGGACGGAGAGCTTTACGACTATTTCAAAGAGTACGGAAAGAAGTTTTTTGAAGACTTGGGTCTGCCTGCGGAGCATTTGCGCTACCACGACCACGAAAAGCTGGCGCATTATGCAAAGGCTGCGTGCGACATTGAGTTTTTGTTCCCGTTTGGCTGGGGAGAGATAAACGGCACGCACAACCGCACGAATTTTGACCTTACTCGCCACCAGGAATATAGCGGCACAAAGCAGGAATATTTAGACCCTGCGACTAACGAGAAGTTCATTCCGTTCATAATAGAATCTACCTACGGACTTGACAGAACGGTGCTTGCGCTGCTGTGCGAGGCTTACGATGAAGAAGTTATAGATGCGGAAAAGAACGATGTGAGAACGGTGCTGAGGCTTAGTCCTGCCGTTGCGCCCTACAAGACAGCAGTTATGCCGCTGGTGAAGAAGCTCTCTCAGCCTGCGACGGAGCTTTACGAAAAGCTTTCAAAGAAGTTTATGGTAGACTACGACGAGGCAGGCACTATCGGAAAGAGATACCGCCGCGAGGACGAGATAGGCACGCCATTCTGCATAACATACGATTTTGACACCTTGGAAGACGGCTGCGTTACCGTGCGCGACAGAGACACTATGGAGCAG
>CANRDG010000018.1 GCA_947629275.1 uncultured Clostridia bacterium
TCAAGTATATAATATCACACCCGTTAAAATTTCGCAATAGTCTCATGCAAAAAAGTGTATCATATATGAAACCTATTACCATAAGCCCTTATATATCAAGGAATTTACTCTCACTAAGAGGGTGACTTGACAAACCCTTAAAACAAGCCCAAAATATCGAAGAATATTTAAAAAGCACAGAGTAGCATAAGGCTACTCTGCGCTACGATAATTAAATAACATCAACCGTAAAGGTGGCGATGTCAATGTAAACGCCGGCATACTTTACTTCATCAGTTATTTGGGCGTGAATTGGAATTGATGCACGACTTGTGCCGTATGATACATTTAAAATACTGCTGTTGTTTGCAACAACCGTATCATCATCGTTACAAAGGACGTAACTGATTGTTTTGCTCTCTTGGTAAGTATTCCTGAGTTCACCTGAATACGCCACTTTGACATCGAGTGATTTTGTTTTTGGAAGAACAACATTTTGTATCGATACTTCACCGTTTACTGTTGCTTCTCCGGCCTTAGTAGCCTGTAAAAACTCGGGAACAAGCAAAGTATAAGAGGGTTGAGCAAGAATGTTAAACGATAGGTTTACAATCTGCCCGTCCTCAGTTATGCTTAATGGAAGTCGTTCAACCTCAAAAGCATAACCCGGTATGGAGTGGGGGACGATATAATATTCGCCGTATGGAATGACACTTGACGCCGAACCGTCAGTCATGCTAATTTCCGTGAATAATGTATTATCATCAGCGTTATAGACGTCAAAATCAGTTTTACCTGTGTAATACTCTTCGTTATCCAAATCATATACTGAAAAATTAACCGTGCCTTTTTTTAATTCAAGGTTAACCTCTTTTGACATCTGAAACGGTTCAACAATCACATAACCGCTATTACGATACCTATCAGGAGCAGAAAGAATAAATATTTGTTTCTCAAATATTTCACCGTCATTGTAACTCAGTCCGCTACCGTCTGTTCTCAGATTATATGTGTCTGTTTTGGGCGGTAAAGTCAAATCTTTAGAATTAAGATATTCTTGATAAGTTGCAAGGACTTCCTCGTAAATCTGCTTATTTATTCTATTCGACGTTGGATCAACGAAAGTACAACAGGAAGCTCCGTCGTGTTCATTTTTGCAGTGTGTCAAGAAGGAAGAATTGTCTGAGCAACAAATTACTTTTGACATACGTTTACTTTCTTCCGACTCCTGTGTCCATGTCGCGCCATATTCCATGAGCATTGGGTAAGATTCTGTATATTCTGTAAGCTGAGTAGAACCACATATCGGGCAAGAACTTCTATTTTTGGAGAGTACAGCTTCGCAACTGCTACATCTAAGTCCGTCAAAACCTGTATTCACCGTGTAACTTCCCGACTGAAATTCAGAAGGAGTTCCGATTACATCAACATAACGACCAGAAAAAGACCCTATTAGCTCACACAAGGAAGCGGGTGCGTAAACTGAAGCTCGCCCGCTTAAATAAATATCAGAATATCCGTTGTATCCGCCGGCCAAATAGCAAGTTTTACCGTCCTTTGAAAGAATTTCGACACTTGACGTTGTGACCAATTTTTCAAAGTGTTCATTTTTGGGCGAAATATATATATCCTCTGCATATGAGCCGTAGCCTCCGAAACTATTAGAAAGATTGCTGCTAAAATCAAGAACCGTAGCACTGTATTCATAGCCGGCATCTTCGAGAAGCAGTGCATTTAATTCTTCAAGTGAAGTGGCGCCGGATTGCGACATCAGCATTTGTAAAAATATTTTTTTGAAATACTCAGAAGCATTAGGCGATACATATCCGACATTTTTAATAGTTGACGGAATATACATATATTCCGAACCGTTAAGACCAAAAACCTCTGACATGACTACGGGGACCAGCGAAATGTTTTCGACTGCAATACCGTTAATGTGTGAGGGATAAAACTTGCCAAATGTCTCTCCATCTACGCTTAATATCGTTTCAAGGGTTTTGGTTTCCTCATCAAAAAAGACATAGTTTGCAATGTACCAATTTTTAAATTCTACAAAATCGGTTATATTGTTTCGGGCGAGAACGTCTGCCATGTTTTGCTTGGCTGTATTATAATTCAACATAACCCACCAATCAAAATAAGCGTCTTCATATGTAATATCTTCAATTAAAATTCCGTCCTCATCGACTATTGTCAATTTTTTGTCGAGTTGGAATTTCAATAGGTGTTCAGCGTCACTCTCAGAAAATTTTAATTCAGAAGAATCACCTTTAATCATCATATACCAAGGAAAAAAGAAATTAAATGTGAAATCATATAGTATTTCAGATGTAGGATTTTCGCATTGCAATATCGGATACTGGAATCCGTTTCGGAAGTGTAGGTATCCGTCATTCCAAGTATATTTATCAATCTGTGCCTGCATTTCCGCATTGTCTTTGAAAAGGGATTTTGCCGTTTTCGGCGTTATCTCAAGGTCATACGCATCAGCAAACATCATATATGTATTTGTATATTCCCAAAAATCATTCTCCTGTAAATCCATATCTCCATTTATGCGCAAGGCCTTAACTGTATTGTCGGCGTAAGCAATCTCTCCGCCGGAGGAGCCGTAGTTACCGTCATGAGACAGCGAAAATGCTCTGTTGCCAATTAAATCAGGTGAAATTGAGATATATTCTTCTTCTCCGAAATATTCGCAAAATATACCGTTGTAAAAGACGTCTTCCTTTGTTAGTTCCGTCCAACAGGGAATTTTATAGATTTTATCAGTGACGTTTTGAATTGAAATTTCCGTTTGTGCATCATCCTCGGTATTTACACTGACTTCTTTTGTTTCATTATTTACAAGAATTAAAGTGTCGGGAATATCCGACTTCGGAAGATAAGACAAATCTATGTTGTTGCCGTGTAAATAATTTGGAATAGAAAGATACGGAATTAAACTGCTTTTGCCAAAATAATCTGAAAAGACTTTATTTTCGGACATATATAAATGATTAACATCTATTTGAGCGACATAAAAATCTTTTACGCTTGCAACTGCAGAATTTATCGGCTTTATGTAACGCCGCGAATTAAAAAGCCAAAGAGGTACATCGTTTGCGTTAAAAAAATTCTTCCCGTTCGGAGCTAATACTACATCTCCTTCAAAAAGAGTTGAACCGCTATCTTGAGTCTTTTTAAGTAAAAAGCCCTCGTAAACACAAAAGGCGGGATTACTTTCGTCAATACTAATGTTTACAAGTTTCGGAATATAATAACCAACATTGTTTATGGCGAAGGATTCTCCATAGCCTACATAATGCAAAGGAACATTTAGTTCAGTAACATCAGCACCCAGACGAAGATTTGATAAATTGGGGACGAAACCCAAAAGTGATTCATCAATATCGTCAACTAACTCATCATAAGATTTCAGTGAAAAATAAATCCCAGTTTCCGCTGCCGTGCCAAAAAGCATATCATAATCTTTTAATTTAACTTGTATATTGCTATTAAGCGTTACTGTATTAAGTTTAAGACAGCCGGAGAATAATGAGTATCCCGACTGTGATAGGCTTTTGGGAAAATCTATGCTCTCAATTTGGCTTTTTGCAAAGACCAATGTGCCGAGCGTTGTTAATGTTTGCGGCAAGCTGAGCGTTTTAATATTAGTCTCATAAAAAGCAAGGTCTCGAATTTCAGTTACATTTTTTAAGTCAATATTCTGAATGTTGCTTCGTATGAAGCAAGCCGAGGGAATATACTTGCAGTTTTCGCTCCATTTTACATTTTTAACTGTTATTTCCGAAAATGCAAAGTTGTTAACCGTAGTAACCGTTGAGGGCATTTCATAAGTTTCCATGTCTTTTAAAACGGCTACAAGCTGTCTTCTGTTGTTTCTGTAAATAACGCCGTCGACATATTCATATTCATCAGGAAGCATAAGACTGTCAAAATCGGTATTAAGCAATCTTTTGAGAAATAAAACAATAGTATCAGACTTCATAGCTTTATCTAAAAGTATATCTGCTTCGGTTTTATTTGTTTCCTCTTTTGCGCTGTCAAGTATGTTGATGGTCTTTATGTTTTCACAACCGGTAAATAATTTACAACTACCCCAGCTGCCTAATAACGCCAGAGCTATAATAGGAAGTATTTTAGGAGGAATATAGCCATTTTCGCCAAGCCTTAAACCTGTATCAAAGTCAAAAGCGCAATGATTACTCGCCCAAGACTGTATATTTTCTACCTCTAAATTCACAGTCTGAACTTTTTCGAGATTGTCAAATATGTTTGTGGAGGCAAGGCATTCATCTTTAACCGAAAATGTAATCTCTTCAGGAGTTTCATCTAACAAATCATCATAGGAAACTATGGTTCTAACCTGAGATGTTTCTATTGTGCCATCTTTCCAAGAAAAACAACGACGAGCGCCGTTAATGTATTGTTTTGTGAAAGTGTTTTCGGGAACATTTTCATCCAAATAAGTATTTATTTCTTCATCTGTTGCAATGGCAGTATATTCATCGGTTATAAGTCCTGCCGTTTTAAGTTGTGCAATAACATATTCACGCAAGTCCATACCGTTGTGCTTTGATTCAAAGAGACGGTGCTGTTCCATCTTTGATGGATGGTCCAAACAAGTCCCGTCTTCTTTTGATATTTCTTTCTTGCAACACGGACACCGACCCTCACATACGGATAAAAGCGCGCCGCAAAGATTGCACGAAAAAGGCGCGTACAAATCGTACCCATAAGTAAATCCGTTCTTTTCGGTGTGTCGACACCATAAATCTGTTGAAGTTAATGTACCTGTTGACTCCTCATATTTTTCTGTCGCCAGAGGTGCAGACACATCAACGGTAACCGTCCCGTTGCAATTTACTTTTGTATCAGAATTTTTAAGAATAAATGACGATTTTTCGTGAAAATCAATATATCTAACAGAACTCGGTACAACGATAGAGTAGCCATCTTCGGGCTCAAAAGCGTTCTGACCAATTTCGAGTAACCCTTCATTCAGAACAACATTGGTAACAGGACAGCCATAAAATGCAAAATCACCGATTTTTTCAACACATTTCGGGATAACAACCTGCGTGAAATCGGCATCCTCAAATGCACTGTTCCCGATGAAACGGACGTTTTTTCCTGCTATTTTTTCGGGAATTACGACGGTATTGAGTTTTTCAATATCTCTGAGTGACGAAAAAACTTCTGTTTTGCCGTCAAGCATTTTATCTATTAAAGTTTCGAGATACAAATTCCTGTCAAATTGGACTATGGTCTGCGTGTCAACGTCAAATATAAAGCCATTCTCAACGACATAGTTGTTATTCGACTGCGCATAAAAATCATTGCAACGTTCTGCAACCGCTTTAGCGTTTTCAAAGCTCTCGTCTCTTTCGTATGTAACGGCGAAAGAGGGAATAACGCTTGTTACCGCAAGTGTTGTAGCGAGCAATACGCTCAATATTCTTTTCATTTTTTATCACTGCCTTTCTTAAGAGATATTAGTATAATTATCAAAGTAGCAAGAGCTGCAAGTGATATAGAAAAACAAATCGTAAATATACCGGGGATTCCAGTATTAGGAATGGGAATAGTCGGCTGTACGGGGGCAGGGTCATAAACAAAATACACCGTTGAGCCAGCCGCACTTGACGTAAGAGACAGCGCTATACAGCCGATAGCCAGTAAAATTAAAGACAAGAGTTTCTTCAAGATTTCAACTCCTAACTAAAAATACACAGAAAAAACTGAGTCAGCAGTTTTTCTGTGTGTTTATTTGAATTATTTATTTTTTAAGCGACCGTGCAGGTAAAGGTTGCAGTATCGGTATAAATACCGGCATAAAGTGGTTCGGCCGCGAGAATTGCGCCGATAGCTGTTGTGAACGTAGCCGTAGGCGTACCTGCTTCCGCTGTTAAAACAACATCGTTTGATGTAAAATCAACGCCTTCTTTCTGCATCTTGTAATCAAGCTTAATAGAACTATCCTCAGAATGTTTCAGTTGGCCGCTGTATTCACAAGCGACCGAAAGAGTTGTCTCCGGCAGCAAGAGTACTTCCGTAGCAGTTACATTCTGCGTTACAGGTGATGAATCCTTGGGAGCAGCTTCAATGTATTCAGGAATAGCAACGATGTATGTGCCTTCCATTTCGTCGTCGGTCGGGTCGTCGGTTTGGGGATCTGTAATATTCCCGGCCTTATGATATACCGTTGAATTGCCGTGAGTGTTCTCGTTTGTGAGCGGTGCGGCGGCAAAAGCCGTAGCCGCCATAGTAAACATCAAAATAATTGCTAAAATACTACATAAAAATTTTTTCATTTTAATTACCTCTTTTTCTTTTTTAATATTTTTTTATATTTAACCACACTCTTGATTGCTGACTCAATCTCAAATGTAATCAGTGTGACTAATCAGTCACTTATGATGACTGCTTTGATCTCGGCGGAATTCATTTCCGCACCTGTTTCTACTTCGTTCGTTCTTATGTGAACGGTTACGTTATACTTTCCGGCCTCAAGGGGCTTACTTAACGTTATTTGATAGATGCCTTCGCCCGGAGGTACCATCTTTGATTGATATAAGACTTCATCGGTATCATCGAGCGTTATGATGAACGTAAAATAGCATCGGTTGCTTGCGGGATTTTCGAGCGCGATGGTCAAATTATCTTTCTGCCCTGCGGGAACATGCCATTTGGAAAATCCCTTAACTTCAATACTGCCGATTTCAGATTTTTGTTTATCATTCTGCTTACCGAGATTATCTTGAATATCGGGCGACCAAGGCTCCATATCAGTAACATAAGCATCAGGAATATTCGGAATAGTCGGCAATAACTGCCAAATACCAATTCCTAAAAGCAGGATAAGAAAAACCAATAAAGGAAAGAGAATCGGAATTTTTCGCGATTTTACGATTCCTATAAACTGGTTTTCGCCCACAGGCGCATAACCGGTCAGCTTTTGAGTACGCTTTTTATCATCGTTGACCTCGAACTCAACGCAGCCGCCGTCAAAATTGCCGTCGATAAACGGAACGTTCAAAACCGCGTCCGCTTTGCTTCCCTCTTTGTAAGCCTTTAATTTTGTATATCCGACCACGCAATCTTCATTATCGAGGTCTTCAAGATAATACAATGCGATTTTCCGGCCATCATCAAGGTCCATTTTCCGAACGCCAATACGGTTGAAGATATAATCGGGTTTGTATCTAAGAGTTTCTATATTCTGCATTTATACTCTCCTTTGTATAACTCTTTTTGTAATTAAGACGGGCCCTCAGACTGAAATCTCAGAATCCACACCCTTTTTAAAAAAATCAGTCTGACAATTACAGAACCGCCGAAGACGAAATGATGTTGCCCCATACTCTACAATTCTTTTGGTCTATCCAAGTGATTGCAACAGTCACCTTTGAGCCTCGAACAGGGCGTCCTCTCGGTGGAAACTTGCACTTACAATCAATACCGCAGTTAAGCTTAACAAATACGCCTTCCACATCAACCTGTGTTACCGTACCGACATATCTCTGCTTTAACTGTAAACCCTTGATTGCTTTTAGCGCAGGGTTCTCTTCTGTTCGCTTTACAGAGGCTTTTACAGAAACGTCATAATTTTCTATATCGTAAGATATATCTTGAATTTTAACGAGTACCCTGTTGCCCACTGCAAATTGTTCTTCTGCGTTGAACATTCTCTGGTACGAAAGCTCTTCCAGCGGAATAAATGTTTCTGCGCCGAAAATTTCAACAAAGATTCCCTTCTGAATTACTGCAACAATCCTTGCTTCTGCAATTGCATCGGGGTAAATATGTTTATTTCCTTCACGGTCTTCTTTGAAATAGAAGTGTTTACGTTTTGCTTCCATTGCTTTCAGTCTGCTACCGACTGCTATGTTAGCCTCATTGTCAATACCGATAATCACATAGTCGATTTCAGCGCCGAGCCGCTTAGTAAGCATATACTGATGTCCTTCGGCGCTTTCTACACCACGAGTACGCCGAGGAGGGACAACAGCATCTTCAAGGCGGATACAAACCTTTATATCGCCGTGGTTTAAAACCGCAACAGTAATCTTGCCTACGCCATCAACATTGTGTTCCTCAATACCGTCAATGGTATCGGTAAGAATTCTTCCGTTCTGCAACGACTCTCTAATGTCAATAACAGCATCATTATAACGGTCTGCCTTTGTCTTTACACTTCGTTCACCGTTAATTGTAAGAATGTGCTCAGTGTTTCTTCTCTTGTCTGCCACGCCAAGCTTTTCTTCGTCAGATGTGGAAGACATTTTTTCGGGCATTACCGAAGTAGCAGGTTTCTTAGCTTTTGTTGAAGCTTCCTTTTTCGTTGTGTTCTCCTTTGGAGTTTCTTCTGTTTCAGAAGGTGTAGTAGTTTTTATTGTTTCAATTTGAACAATAGGTTCCTCTACAACTTCTGCCGTTTTCTTTTTTCTTGGCATAATAAATATCTCCTTTTTGTATTTTTTTGTTATGAATTATTTAATTTCTTTTCCTGCAAGGTAGGAAATGAGCTTTCCTGCCTTAACAGCATCTTGAAGGTCAAGCAATTCTTTCATTTCAGCCATATCCTTACAAAGAGAAGTCATATCTCTTGTACCGATAGCAAGAACTGCTTTATCATCGCACCGACCACTTTCGATAATCTTGGTTAAAAGGGATAAGCGCTTTTTATCAACCTTGATTTTTTCAACATTGGGTTCAGACACTCTAACCACCGTCCTTTCGTAAAAATAGATATAAAAAAAGACCCACCGATGTGAGTCTGAATTGATGAAAGTTAAAATTGTGAAAGAAAAACAAAAGCTCTCACTTCTCAGTGGGAGCTTTTCTGCTTAAACTGAAACTGAAAGAAGGTTGTTTTCAGCAGCATTGCAAAAAGCAAGAACCCTGTAATTACTTACAAGGTTCTTGCTTACTTACTATTTTGGATTGCAAAATGAAGCGAAAGAAACGCATATTTCATTTTGCGAGTTTATCATATCATAATGGGCAAAATCTTGCAATAGTCTCAGCAAAAAAAGTGTATCATATATGATACTCCCTCTTACAATCGCTTATAAATCAAAGATTTTGTTTAAAAAATTTTTTTGAAATTAAGGGCTTGACAAACCTTCAAAACGCACTTTAAAAATGTAATTTTTTTTTAATAAAAGTGTGTTTTACGCCATTTTTACTATTAAAAGCCTTTGATTTATAAGATTTACTTCGTCAGACTGACTTTGTAACAGCCGTCACAACGGGTTCGTATCTTACAGCGGTACAATGAGTATCTGGAGTTTTTGAAGTGTCAAAACAATTCCAATTATCACGAATGAATTTAATAAATTCCGTTCTTGACAGTTCAATAAACTCACAAATAGGAGAGTGTTCTATTTCTTTAGGACAATCTTTAATGTAGTTTTTTGCTTCGCCTTTATAAATGTCAATATAGAACTTTACAGGCAAAGCAGATAAAACTGATATACTCTCGCCAACACGCCTTTGCACAGAAAACTTTATCCCATACTGTTTATCTAAACGAACACAAAGTTTTTCCTGCGCCAAACATTCTTCTCCCTCTTTATAGAAGATTTCCTTACCGTTTTCGTTATAAAAGCTAAAGAGAAAATCTATGTCAACGCCAAGGACTTTTTTTCCGTTGTACCGACACTCTGATTTAGAATCAAAGTATCTGTTATATACTAATCGGTAATTACTCATTTTTTTACTCCTTTCTTTTAATATTCATATGTCCACAGTCTGACAAACATTTTCTGCGTGCTGAAAAACAAAGCACTCTTTAAAGAATGTTTACTTACCGCAAAATACGACTTTGTTTTTATCAAACTGAGTTTAAAACAGTTAAAAGTCAAATCCTGATGTCGGTCTGACAGATGCGTTCACGGGTGTTGAATCTATCATTACGGGTGTTTCGGTGTTTTTTCTCTTAGACTTGCCGGTTAAATTCGGTCTGGTATCAACAGGCATCTCGCCATCAAGTTTTGCACTTGCTTTTTTGGATTTCTTTGTTGCTGTTCGCTTTTCAGACTGAGTTTTAAGCCTCTTACCGTTTTCGTTGTTTTTCTGTTGTTCTGTTTCCACTTTTGTGGCAGTAGCTTTGAGCTGTAGTTGTATTCTTTCGGGGATATATGTGTAAACGGATTGCTGTTTTATCTTCTTTGCCATTGGGTGCTTGGTGTAGTCAAGTTTATTGAGCTTGAGAATTTGCTGACCGTTAGTGACTACGAGCAGTTGGTTTCTATCCATCGTTTCAATCTCGTTCATTGTATAGACATAGCGCTTACCTTTGCCTTCATTCTCCATATATTCGGGAATAACTTGAGCTATAGCTATTGTCTTCCGAGTAACACGGGTTGAAAGTATATCTATTGTCATTTCCCCACTCTTTTCAGAAAAATACTTTGAGGTTATTTCATCATTACTTCCGAGGCACAACTGTATATCGCAGTTACCTAATATATCTGCCCAAAGCGTTCCTTGATAACGGTTCTGAAGCTGTCCGATACTCTGAACGCATATAAGCATACGAATATCTCTGCTTCTACAAACAGATAAAGTTCGTGCAAAATCACTACCGTCAGTGGCGCTTCCGATACGCCCGATGTTGTTGAACTCGTCCAAAATCATATTAACAGGAACGGGTAATCTTAGTTCTGGTTGAGAATCAGCATACCTTAGAAGTCTTTTAAAAAGTAATGAGAAAAACAACGAAGAAAAAAATGACATAGTTGTATCTTGGTCGCTTGTGATTATGTAGTAGATACATTTTTCTTTGCCTAATGCAACAAGGTCAATGTCGTTAGTGTTGCTTATCTTTTTTACCTCTTCATCCTGCAATACGCTCAATCGTGTACCAAGGCCTGTAAATGCGCCTGTACGAACATTTTCCGATGCTTCAAAATAAAGATTAAGCGGCGCTTTTGCAGGGTGAGTAATATCCAAATGTAAAAACCTTTCGTGCAGACTTGCGGTATCCTTTGTAAGTATGTCGTAAACTGTTCCAAGGTTTTTCTTTTCTTCGGGTATTTCAGGGTCAAGTGATACCATTAGCATTAGTCCTTTAAGTAGTCCGCCTTCCTCACTATCCCAGAAGTGGTCTGTCTTACCCTCAGAGGTATTACTCATAATTACATTTGTTAGCATCTGTGCCATAATACTATCGCCGTTAAGTCCGGCCATACAGTTGAAAGAATCGCTATTATCTGCGTGAATTGGCAAGTCCGTATTAAAAACCTTAACTTTATATTTGTTGGCTTTCGCTATTTCATAAGTGTCACGGAACATTTCTCCTTTAGGGTCAGTTACTACCGCCGACTCTCCTCTTTTTAATATTTGAAATAGGTAATTGCGAACTATTGCTCTCGATTTCATTGAACCTGAACATCCGCAAGTAAATATGTTGCGATTAAGGAATGTGTCTGTCGGCATACTTACTGCCATACCGTTTTTTTCTCCGAGAATTATGCCGTTTGCCATACTGATAGGCTTAACCTCGAAAACTTCTTTCATTGTTTCTTCATTCATTTCGTCAGCAGTACCGTACTCGCCCGTTTCACTTACTTTAAACCCTCTGTCGTCGTCACGACCTCTACGAAATTTATCGTGCAGTTTAAACCAAGCGTATATGATACCGCCTATAAATACAATTACAAGGAATGTCTTTATACCGCCCAAACTGAGCGCATATTTCAAACACTCTATCGGAGAAAAACTCACGGACTCCATTTCAGTTTTACCGTACATTCCACCATTGTTCATCCAATAGTTGTATTTGGATACATATTGACTTAACAGGCCGAGAATATATGTAGCGATAAGTCCAATTATGGTTATTGCTCCTATCTTCTCGATTTTACTTCGGTTATTCATATTCTTCCTCGCTTTCGCTATTTTCTTTTAAATCGTGTAAAACATCATCAATATTGGTTGTAGGGTAATTTATATCTTCTCCTAAATATCTTTTGAGGTATTCTTTCTGTTCGGGAAAGCAGAGAACTGCGTAGTCAAAATGCTCTCCTCGTTGTTGGTGATACTCTATTGCATCTTTGAACATATTCAGTCTGGCAATATCACCGTCAAGAAAACTTACTATACATCTGCCGCCTCTGTATGCATCATATATGGCGCTGCCGTTGCCGTAGCTCAATTCTTCTTCATCATAAAATAGGTTCAAGGTTTCTTCTCTGCTGTTCGGAATACTCAACAGTTGCAACTGCTTTGAGCCAAACTCATTCAGCGGAATATAATGAACACTTTTATACAAACTCGTCATTGAGTAGTGAGACGAATAACTATGTTTTCGTTTATATTTTTTGTATTGTATCTCTTTTGCCTCATCTTTTTCAGTCTGAAGAACTGTTGCCATTGCGGTATCAAAGTTGTCGCTCATTAAAATCATTTTTCGTATCTCACCGTTTTGACAACTTGATTTTATATATTTGTGTATGTTTCCCTTGGCTTTGCTCTCGCCTTTCTTTCCCCACTTCATAACGCTGCTTCGTGCGTTATACACAGTGATGCATTCCGCAGGGCTTGCCATTACTCCTGTAAATCGTGTGAACCCTATTTGCTTCGCATCATCTTGTTCTTTAAGCTTAAACTCTTTGGAAATGTAAAAGAAACTATCCGTTATCAAACCGGGGAGATATTCTTCTGTTTGCAGTTTTGGCATCTTCCACGGGCGATACTCTATATTTGCTCTTTGCATCATCGCTACTACTTCGGCTACTCGGTGATGTCGTTCTATTGAACTCTCATTTCCGCTCCAATGGTTTTTTCCCCAAGTGCCTTGCCAATACTCTGCTCCGCCTATCCACTCCATTAAAGGTAGTGCTTTCATTTTCAGTCTGATAGTTTGACGGTTCTTGCGCAGGATACTCAGTGCTATACAAGTGACTTCTTCTCCTGTTTCACTGTTGCGGTAGGTTTGCTTCGCTGACATTTCTTTTATAAGTCGCTTATAACACCTTTCGTTTCCTAACAGTCCCAATGATGCTATTGGGTACTCTCCCACTACACTCAGCAGACTTACTAATTTGTATGCTCTCACATCTTTGTTGAATATTATCACTCACTTTTCTCCTTTCTACTGTTTGCGTTTTTTGCTCTATTTATCTTCATTGTGATGAATGTGTAATCTCTCCTTGTCATTCTACAATCGTTGAAAACTATCATTGTTGTGTATCTCCAAGCGGACGAGGTTTGCTATTTACTTAAAGTTTTTATGTAACCGTAAAAGTGAGATTTTTGTTACGCACAATGCGGTATCTCTCGTCCGTGGCTCGTCGCATTTTTTGCGTCTCACCACGGATAAAACCCTTGAAAAACAAGAGAGTTCCACCATTTTTAGTAAATGTCTCAAAATTCAATATAAAATTAGCCATTTTGACACCTACTTTTTTCAGTGTCAAATTTGTATTTAAGCGGGTAAAATGACGTCTTTTTCGGTAAGGGTACTTTCATACTCCAACCATTCCGAAAAATCATCACGGGGAACGAGAAAAACCTCTGTGTTGCTATCTATGCCTGTTGCAGTACAATAGTAATGATTGAGATATTTCGGCTTATCATCAATGAGTGTCAAATTAGTTATAGTATCTGTTATCATTTTAACTTCTTTGTTGTCGTGGTCGTGATAATTTCTAACAGGAATATCCTTGCCATACACAAAACGATAGCAAATTACCATAGGTCTTTTGTCAGTAAAAACCTTGTTGCTAAAAAATTTTTCTAATGACAAATTCAATGGTTCATACAAAATATCGCTCGACCAACCGTTAATTTTGGGAGCAACAATAGGCAATTTTACGCATAACCATTTGTTCTTTACGTATCCGATTTTAATATCCCAATTGTTTGAAATAGCCTCTTGAGTAGCGTCAAATATATCCTTTCCGTCTATCCTTGCTACACCAAGTTTGAGTGGAATAGTCCTTACAACTTTGCAAAGTTTTTCCATTTCCATCATCAAATCTTCCGTCCATTTCTTTGCTAATTCCACATTATCATAGCTTAATTTATGTTCAATATCGGGTATCATATTGTTTATATGGTTAATCTTATCTTTGCAATATTTGAAGTCGTTTGATACAGAAAAATGGTTCATTTTACTCCTCTTCTCCTTCAAAATCTGTTGTCAAAACTTCTGCATCTTCGGAGATTTCCTCGCCGTTTTCACTCTCGTTTTCATCAGAAATATCGTTGAAAATATTCTCAGAAGGTTTGTCAATTACTTCTTCATTATCCTCGTAATTTTCTTCATTAGAAAAATTATACGGCTCAAAATTTTCCTCAACGGGCTCTTCATCATTACAATATTCTTCAACAACTTTCATTGGAGCATAAAGACGAACTTTGGCCTCACCGCTACAACCGTAAGAAACAGTAGCATAGATATATTCAACATCGGGAATCATAAGCGTGGAAATATAACTCTCTTCAATGGTAGGAACTACAATGATATATCTCACGCCTTCTCGCCTTTTTAAGTGGTTAAGTTTGAACTCCTCACCCTTATTCAAAACGAAGATTTCATACTCTTGATTATCTTTCAAGAAGTAAATTTCAGAGGGAAAATCCGCAGGATAATGGTTATCTGGTTCAACTTTTTCTCTGTAATAAATAAGAACCCACAAGGCTTTTATAATTCTCTCACTCATACGCTGTCTGGGGTCAAGAGCAAGAAAGACACCGCCATCCAGTTCATATAACTCCCCTCTTTTCACAAGCCCTTTAATAAGATTTGTAGCATCACTAATCTTATTTTTATTAAGCAGTTTCATTATCTGCATACGTGGCAAAGCTCCGTACATAGAAAGCCACTGTTTAACAAGCCTTTCATCATAATCAATACTTCCGCTTATGCTATTAAAAATACTCATAATATTTCTCTCCTTTTTCATTGGGCGGTTTTGTGCATTTGCTTTTCAAATAAGATTTTTGCAAGTTCTGCACGGTCTGTTGTAATCAATTCTGTCTCTTTTTTTGATGCCTTTATTTCTACAGGAACTTTATTATTATTACTTATAATAAGTGCTTTCCCTCGTTCAAATCTTGTAATTGCCTTGATTTCACTATCAGTCAGTTTTAAGATTTCTTGAACATACTTTGCCTCATCATGTTCAAGGTTAAGAATAATCTTATTCTTTGAGTTATTGAGAATAGCCTTACCAAACTTACCGTTATCAAGAGCAAAGAAATCATCAAGGTCTTGCGTAGCCGCAATAGCCGCACCGCCGTAACCACGGATAAGTTTGAATATATTTAAACAAAAATTTGCCGCATTTTGATTTGCATTTGCACCAATTAACTGCCATATTTCGTCGATGAAAACTGCTTTCTTTTTAGTACGGTCAGACTGAATAACATCCCATACATAGTCAAGAACAATCATCATCCCGATAGGCAACATCTTTGTTCCCTTAAGCGCTGATAAATCAAAAACAATGTACTTATTTGAAAGATCAACATTTGTCTGCTGATTAAATGACTGAGCAGAACCCGTAACATACGGTTTAAGACACCGAGCAAGTTTTTGCGAATACTTATTCTCGTTAAGAACATCATACAAGTCCCCAAGTACAGGCATCTTTTTCAGCTTAGGCGGTTCACATTCTGCATCTTCGTAAATAGAAGTATTGTCATGAGTTATCCCAAATTTCTCATATGTTTTGATAAGAGCCTCGTCCAAAAGCTGTTCTTCGTCATTGGTAATATCGGGCTTAAGCAACGAAAAGAATATAGTCATTTGCTGGATTTTCGCCGCAAGCATAGAATCCATTTCATTAAAATCTATACCGTCAAGCAATTCCATTTCGGGTGAAATAGTACGGCGAATTTCCATAATGTTAATGTTCTGTGGAGAACCAGCTGCAATTTTGATATATTCTCCACCGATATAATTACACGCTCTTTTAAATTCGTGTCCCTTTGTCGGAGCGATAATGAAAGACTGAATACCTCTCATTCTCATTCGCAGAGCCAATATCTGCATTGTAAAGGTTTTGCCTGCACCTGTTGTACCAATGATATTTACATTAGCGTTTTTATTAACCCTTGTATCGAAAAGGTCAACAGTGCAAAGTGAATTGTTATGCTGATTTACACCGAGCGTTATGCCTGTATCCGATGTCATTTCGTAAGAGGTAAACGGATAAATTGATGCAAGTCCGGATGTGAGAACATTACGCTTAACTTTATTAAAGAGTTTCGGCGGAACATATCCTAAGGGCAAAATTGTTTGTAGAACATCTTGCTGTTGAAATAAGCATTCTGCCATTGTTATGTCGTTGGACTTTGCCATTGAAATAATCTGTTGTTTTTTCCAGTCTAATTCTTTTTGCGACTTTCCAGTTATGGTAATAAACATCGACATATAATAGAGGTCTTGGTTTGTATTGGCGAGACTTTTTTTGATGAAATAACCCGATTCAATAGCACCAGACAGTTCTTCATAATCGCTGTTTGTATCCTGCATACCATTTACTTTTGATTTGTTAAGACGGATTTTTCTACCGACATTTTCAATCGTTTTTGAACGCTCTTCACGGAAAATGTGAATGTCAACATCAATGCCGTCGCCTGCATTTACAAACATTGCAGTCCAACCGCCTATAACTTGAATGGGATAACCGTCAGCCATAATGTTCATAACAGAGTAATAAAGGCCGTCCATTGTAAAGAATTTTGTATGAGTAAGGTCAAGCCCTCTTGGAGCAATTAAATCCTTTATTGAAATAACAGCTTTGTCTTCATCATTCTTTACTTGAGTATTAAATAAGCTTACATCTCCGCAAAATTTGTTTATTCTGTTTTCAAATGATTCTGTAGCGGACGAGTTCTTATTAAAAAAATAATAAAGAATTTCAGCTGTTGCTTTATCTGCATCTTGCGGAGAGAGAATGAAGTTCCCACAATGCTCAAAGTGTTTTCTTGCTTCATCCTCTGCGAAATACAGTTGCTCATACATTTGGTAATAGTCTGTCATATCGCTTCGTCTTAAAGGCTCATATTGAAGGATAAGAAAGAAACGGCGAGATAAAGCTTCAATTTCACCCAAGTCTTTTATAAGTGAAATATAGTCCTCTGCATACTCCTTAACCTCTGAGATTTCATTCTTTATCTCTTCACGAACTTGGCTAATATGCCTTTCAGAGTTTGCTCGCTTTGTCATAGTTTTAAAATGAACTTTTACAGGTGCAACCTTTAGATAACTTTGAAAATCCGCTATAATCTCAATTTGTTCTTCAACGCTTCTCAAGTTGAAATTTATAGGTTCTATCTCAAGAATTTTTATGTACCGACCATCTGTTGTTTCGATAATACCGTTCCTAATTTGTTCAACAGGAATATAATCTTGAACGAAGTAGATTCTATCTTTTTTCTTCTTTGCCTTTTCCTCAGACTGACCTATTCTTTTAAAAGTAAACCTTTTCCTTGTAGAATAATGATTGATGATGTGACCGAGAAATTGAGTTAACGAGTCCCCATTCACACCGATACAGGCAAGTACAAATACAGGCAAAACAATTACAATTGCCATCATAATTTTGATAATAAATGATATTGGAAGAGCGAAAATACCCAGCGTTAGAGGAACACATAAAACTGCCGCTTCAATAGCGTTCCTCGGCTCAACCATTCCAAAGAACCACTTGCCAGAGTCAGTATAGTTTGAGGGAATAATATAGACATTCTTATTCTCTTTGTTTGCCATACCTATCAACTCCTTATTTGTATTTTTTTATCCCTACTTGTCGGCAAGGGAATTCCGACTTTAAAGTCCCTTTACAGTAAAGCAAGTGCTTGAAAGCTAAGGTAATTTATTTATTATTGTTCTTTTTATTACCTTTTTTCTTGCCTGAAATTTTAGGCTTAATAACATAAAAATAACCGACTCCAAGTATAATTGGAGCACCAGTAACAATTATAACGATGCTTATAATATCAGCATTTTTAGTTTTAATGTCCTCTTTCCAATCTGTATTGGGAATTTTACCATTCATACTTTGAATTTTTTGACGTTCATTTCTAAATGAAACATACCGAACGGCAATGTCAATATCCTGTCCTTCATAAGCGAGTTCAACCTTTACGGGTTCAGTATTAAGCACATAACCGTAGGGCGCTTTTATTTCAGTAACCGTGTATTTACCGAGATATAAAGGTTCAGAGGTAACAGTACCATTAGCAGAGGTAGTAAGTGTTGTCACTACAGTGCCTCGTTTTACTCTCAGAACGCCGTCAGCCGTGATTATGTCTTCATCAGCAGTAATTTCATATGTTGCATTTGAAAGGCTCTTAAGGGCAAATACGGGCTTGTATGAGCAATTCTCTTCAACAACTTTTGCAAATATCTCATCGTTATTTGCAATTGTGATAGTGCCTTTTTGTGATATATCGCTCTTAACGACCTTAACGAGCTGAACGCCGTCAACAGTTTCAATTGTCTTTGAGTTTATTTCAAATTCAGTAGGTGTTTTATCAAGCACATAACCGTAGGGCGCTTCTACCTCAACAAGAGTGTACTTACCGTAAGCAAGAGCAATATTTGTAGTGATTGTGCCGTTTTCACCGGTATAGAATGTATCTGTATTGTCAATTACAACTATATTTCCGTTCGCATCAAAGATTTGGAAACCTGCACCTGTATAAAGAATTGCTTTGCCTGTTTCAGCATCAATATTTGTTATTTGAATAGCAAGACGTTTGAGAACATCGTCGAATGTTATCTTAGATACTTCGTTAGCCTCAACTGTAACTGACTTAGCCTTAGGAGAAACATAGCTGTCAGGAATGTTGATTTCTTCAATTTTATATGTGCCAGTAAGTACATTCTTAAATTCAACTCTGCCTTTCGTATCTGTCCTTTCAGTCATATTGACTGTTTCGCCCGAATCTGATGTGCCATAAAGCCTAAACTCCATATCCTCAACAATGCCGTCTTCAGATACCTTAATTACTTCAACATTGCCACGCTTGTAGTCATTAACGAATTTTGTAGCCGTAATTTTTCCCTGTCTGTCGTCAACAATTTTTGTTGATGCACAGGTGATTTTATCGGCGAAAACCGTAGTGACAAACAACTGTGTCGGAATTACGGATACCAACATTAGAACCGCTAAAATGATTGTTATCATTTTTATAAATTTGGAATTCATTTTAAAAACTCCTTAAATAAAATTGTTTGTGTTCAATCTTTTTATTGCAATAAAAAGGACCTGCTTTAAACAGGTCTGCAAAAAGGTTTAAGTTAAACTTATCAAAACATTGGACTCATCTCTTTCATCGAATTTAAGGTATAAAAAAAGAGCCTTGATTAACAAGACTCTCTATATTTGATATTAAATTTTAAAGGCAAGGGACATAACCCAAAAGTCACCACACTTTGCACATACAAAATACTCAGCGTTTTCAGCTAAGATATTCTCTTTGTGACCCTCAGAGTGCATCCAAGCGCCAAAGGCTTGGGCTGCAGTGTCAGCGTTTGCAACAATGTTTTCGTTCATTATGCTAAACACCTTATCATCATTAACATAAGCAGTATAGCATTTTTTTCCATTGGGTCTTGTATGCGAATATGACTCTGTAAGCTCTATCGCTCTCGTATTTGCACCTTCTTGAAATTCATCAAGATAAATAAGTTCATTAAGACCTGCTTCTCGTCTTGCCTTATTGACAAGTCTTAAGAGATCCATATACTCAGACTTAGTACCCATGCATTGACTTCTGTAATCGCCCTCTTGTTCGTCTTCCCAACCGCACTTACTGCAAGTTCGGTATT
>CANRDG010000019.1 GCA_947629275.1 uncultured Clostridia bacterium
CTCTGCAAGAGAGAGCCTCTCCTATGGAAAGACCTTAGCTTTTCCCCTGCGCGCGCTTGCGTGCGCAATAGCATTGTTACAAGTTTGCGCCTATGCGCAGCTATTCACCGCCTACACTTAGATATTCTAAAAAACACATACTCAATCCCCACCCCAAAACCACACCTACCACAAAGACTGCCGGAAGAATATTCTGCCAGCGGCTTTTATTTTGGGTGGTATGTGGGAGGGGGATATATTATAATCTTATTATAATCTTAGAAAGACCATATAATTCGCAGTACAAATAAATCCACACTTCTTGCCTCTTGCCTCTAATAGAAAACGGCTCTGCCCAAATGAGTAGAACCGTTTCTAACTTCTAACTTCTCACTTCTATCAGGTAATTGCTTTCTGCCTTGCATTTCTGCGCACCAGTATCGCCAGAAGCAGTGGTACAGCTGCGAATGCCGCCTCTATCAGCATATACATTGCCGCCTGCGATGCCTTAACACTGCGGCTGCTGCCGAGGAGCATATCATTCAGCTTTACATACCAGTACCCTGGCAGAAACCTTGCCACTTTCAGCACGCCGTCAGAGAGCAGCGACATCGGCACGAACACACCGCACAAAAAGCTGTTTGCAAGGCTGATTATCTGCGTCATGACGTTTATCGCACTGCCGCCCGGCGCAAAGCACGATATAAATATCGCCCAAGAGGCTGAGACCAGCGCGAACACAAAGCTGTTTGCGACCGCCACTGCCGCTCTGCCACTAAATGAGTCTGCATACAGCGCAAGACCCACCACGACGAGTATCAGCCACACGGCTATGACGAATACCGCTCCTCCCAAAAATATCTGCAAAAAATACGACATTATTTTTATGCCCGAACATTGCGTGCGGCTGCGTATGTCGCTGCGGCAAAGTATTACTATCACGGGGCAGAGTATCGAAAGCATTATGCACAGCAAAATGTATGTCAGATACCTGAAATACGGCTCTAGACCCATTGCGGCCTTTTCGCTCTCTTTGGCAACAAGCTCAACCTCGCTGCCGTCTGCAAGGGCGGTTTGTGTCATCAAAAGCGCGGTATCTAAGTCGTAACCTGCCGCCATATACGCCCTCACCGCTGAAACATAGCCTTCAATACGGCGAAGCGCTAAACTTTCGTTCACATCACCGTGAAGCCCTTTGCCGGTGAAAAGCTCACCTGTTTCGCCCGAAAGCAGCTTTTCTTCAAAGCCTTTGTTTATAGTCACTGCGTAATCTATGTTCATGTAGTAAAGAGCGTCTGTCAGCGCGGTATCATTGTTTTCTACCGCCACTATCTCGTCTTTCTGCGAGAGATATTCTGCCAAAGCATTTGAAGCTGCCGTGTTGTCCTCATCAAACACACATAGTTTAAGCTGCTGCTCTTTGAAAACGCTGCCCTCGCTGCCTAAGCCTGCAAACGTCATTGCAACTGCAATTCCCACGAAAACTACGAGATAAATTATCGCCGTGGGCAGGTGTTTTAACATTACTTTTATATACGCTTTAAAGACTTGCATATCTGCGCCTCCTTGTAAGCATTATTCCCAGCACGCACAGCACCGCCGAGGTTATCAGCATGACGGCTATTTTTTCAAAGTATACATCTAAACTTTCGTACACGCTCAGGCAGTATATGCTATCGGATATGACTGCCGCAGGGTTTATTTTGTTGAACCACGGCGCGATATTCATCATTATGCCTTTCATGTTGCCCACCATAAGACCGCTCAAAAAGCACAGCGGCATTACTACGATAAGCGATATGCCTATTTTCGCGTCCTCTTTCCACCTGCCGACAGCGCCTATCAGAAAGCCGAGTGAAACGCCCGTAAGACCGCCCACTATTGCCGCCAGATATGCCAGAGGGAGCCTGCCGCAGA
Source organism: uncultured Clostridia bacterium (assembly GCA_947629275.1). Classification (GTDB taxonomy): domain Bacteria; phylum Bacillota; class Clostridia; order Oscillospirales; family Ruminococcaceae; genus UBA7477. The sequence goes on from CANRDG010000019.1 coordinate 1,897, forward strand.
AGTCTGTTTTTATCACAAATGCGAGGAAAGTAACGCATATCACCATACAGATAGTCTGCAAGATACAGCCGCCCGTGAAGTCAGCCAGAAGCGCCAAAGACTTCGGCATGGGCGAGCAGTTTTTGCGCGCGCCGAGAGCGGAGATATTCGCCTGATTTTTAATGCCGATCTGCACGCCTATAAACGAGCCGTACAGAGCCGTCATGGCGATGAGATTGTAAAAATACTGCTCGTAAACGTCGCTGTTGCCATGCTTCATGGAAACTTCTTTTGTGTATCCGCCCTGCGAGAGAACTTCGGCAGCTTTGGTGACATCTTTGCCGCTCTTTACTATATCGGTAATGACCGCCGCATTTGCGTTGTAGCTGTCAGTAAAGCCTTTGAGCACCTGCTGCTGAATTTCGCTCTCCATTACCGAAAGCGAAAGTCTGCCGTCATCTGCGATATAAATAATGCCTGCAACTTCGCCTTTTTTGAGCATCTGCAAAGCCGTTTCATCGTCGGTATAAACAGCCTCTAAAGGTAAGCCGCCCGACTGCTCCATTGCATCTACAGCAGCTTTGAATATTGTGCTCTCGCCTGCAACAGCCGTTTTGATCGGGTCTTTTATGAACATATCGTCGCTTTCATACAGACCGCTGAACGCGGCTTTGAAAAACGTGCCGAGCACTATCGGGAAAAGTATCAGCCAGAAGACGAGATTTTTGCTTTTGAAGCCCGAGATCACAAAGTATCTGACCGAGTGAAAAAACCTTTTCATGCCTTACTCCTTATCCCGGAGCTCTTTGCCCGTTATCTCTAAAAATACATCGTTGAGCGTTGGCAGTTCAGAATACACCCTGCCGAATGATATGTCGTTTTTCTGCAATACATCTAGTATGCGTATCAGGTTATGCCTGCCGCCGCTGCAGCGAACGGTGAGAAGCTCATCATCATACCTTACCTCGTAAACGTGCGGAAGTGAGGCAAGCGCGCTGTGAACATTCTGCGGAAGTGACGGCAGTTCTATGTTTACGGTTTCTGTATTTTTTATAAGCTGTTTGAGCTCGCCGCAGCTGCCCTCGGCTATCTTTTTGCCCTTGTCAAGGATAGCTATCCTGCTGCATATCTGCTCGACTTCCTCCATGTAGTGGGAGGTATATATTACCGTTGCGCCTTCGCGGTTGAGCTGCTGTATGCCCTCGAGAATTTTGTTGCGGCTCTGGGGGTCAACGGCAACGGTAGGTTCGTCAAGTATTATAAGCTCGGGCTTGTGCGCTATGCCGCAGGCGATGTTCAGCCGCCTCAGCAAGCCGCCCGACAGCTTTTTGGGGTAAAATTTAGTAAACTCGTCAAGCCCCACGAATTTTATCGCTTCTTCTACCAAAGCTTTGCGCTGTGCCTTGTCTGAAACGTACAGACCGCAGAAGTAGTCGATATTTTCATACACCGTAAGCTCATCGAAAACGGCGATGTTTTGCATTATAAGACCTATCTTCCGCTTTGTATCGTAGCTTGTGGGTGTCATCTCTTTGCCGAATATCTCAATGCTTCCCTTATCGAAAGAAAGCAGCGACAGCAGGCAGTTTATAGTCGTCGTCTTGCCCGAGCCGTTAGGCCCCAGCAGACCGAAGACCTCGCCTTTGTTTATTTGCAGATCGAGATGATCTATCGCCAACAAATCGCCGTATCTCTTTACAAGACTGCTTATCTTTACTACTGTTTCGGGGGTATTTTCCATATGCCTCATTCCTTTTAATGAATTTAAATTCGCTATAATACATTGTATCATACGGAAACTTTTATGTAAAGTGCCGTGTGTCAGTCTTTGGAATGACAAATGTCACTTTATGCAAAACGCCTGTAGATCGCTTGAAATTTTGCTGTATATCTGCTATAATCTTAATGGGGGCGATAGCGATGAACATATCCGGTGTTTTAAGCGGCAGACTTGCCGACAGGCTTGCGCTGCTTCTGATATGTCTGGTATCATTCAGCCTGGGCGGCGGCTTTGAACTGCCCGTGGCTGCGTTTTTGCTGTCTGTAATACTTTCATCGCTCTCGCAGATAATGAGAAGATACCCGTTCGTACCGATAATAATAAACGCTGCGCTGTGCTTTGTATCGCCTATGTTTTTCTGCGCCCTACCGCTTATGCTTTACGACTCTTTGAGCTGCAAAAAGTGGTGGGCGGTGCTGCCTGCAATAGGAGCATTTGTGCAGATATCGCAGCTTCACTCGGCGCAGCTCGCCGTAACTATAGCAGGTGCAGCGGCTGCTGTGATAATATACGCGCGTGTTTCGGCTTTTGAAATAACGGTCAACAACCTTGCGGCTTTGCGTGATGAAGTCGCAGAGAAAAACATGATTCTTGCAAAACAAAACGTGCAGATAGTCAAGGCGCAGGACAACGAGGTACACCTTGCCGCCCTGCGGGAAAGAGAACGCATAGCGCGCGATATTCACGACAACGTTGGGCATATGCTTACGCGGTCGCTGCTGCAATCGGGGGCGCTTATCGTACTTAACAAAGACGAGGGCTTGAAAGAGCCTCTGCGGCAGCTGAAAGACACCCTTGACAGCGCGATGACGGGCATAAGGGCGGGCGTTCACGATCTTCACGACGATGCTATTGACCTGCAAAAGGTACTTGAAGAAAGCTGTCGTGCGTGCGACAGCCGTTTCAAAGTAAAGCTGTGTTACGATGCGGAGAGCGACATACCCGGCAAGGTGAAATTGTGCATCGCAGCCATTGTGAAAGAAGGGCTTTCAAACGCTGTTAAACATTCCGGCGGCGATGAGATATCGGTGGTTTTCCGCGAACACCCGGCGTTTTATCAGCTTATGATAACCGACAACGGCAGCTGCAAAGGTATAGGCGGCGTCGGTATGGGTCTTAAAAATATGGAAGAAAGGGCAAAAGGCATTGGCGGCAGGATAACTTTCACACCCTCACGCGAGGGGTTCAAGATATTCATGTCCGCGCCGAAAAACTATGAAGATAATAATTACAGATGATGACAGACTGGCGGCAATGTCGCTGAAAACTATACTTGAAAGCGTTGGCGTTAAGGTCGTGGGCTTGGGCGGCAGCGGTGAAGAAGCCGTGAAGCTTTACGACGAACTTTCGCCCGATGTTATGCTTATGGACATACGCATGGGCGGCATGGACGGCATAGAGGCAGGCGAGGAGATACTGCGCCGCCACAGCGATGCAAAAATACTTTATCTTACCACCTTTGCAGACGATGAATACATAATAAAAGCGCTCAGAATGGGCGCAAAGGGGTATATCCTCAAGCAGGATTTTGAAAGCATTTCCGCCGCGCTTGAAACGGTGATGAACGGGCAAAGCGTTTTCGGCGACAGGATAATGGGGCGCATACCGCAGCTTATCAGGCAAAAGGGCGATTATGATTTCGAGGGGCACGGAATAAGCGCGAAAGAAAAGGAGATAATGGAGCTTGTGGCGGCAGGCCTCAGCAACAAAGAAATAGCCGCAAAGCTTTTTCTCGGCGAGGGAACAGTGCGAAACTACATCAGCGCGCTGCTTGAAAAGCTGTCGCTGAGAGACCGCACACAGCTGGCGATATATTATTATACCGAGGTAAACAAATAAAAACGCTCGGTCGGAATTAAACAATGAGGTATACACTATGCAGATAAAAAATATAAATTTAAACAGCAAAAGTCTCGAAGAGCTGAGATCTATAAATGACGAGGCGTTTCCGCCTACGGAACGCATGGACGTGGAAGAGATGTTTACATTCCCTATACGCTTTGAATTGCTCGGATTTTATAACGATGAGACCCTGCTCGGGTTTGCACTTCTCCTGATAAATTCGGGTACCGTATTTTTGCTTTTGTTAGCCATTGACAAAAAGCTCCGTGGTAATGGATATGGTTCACAGGCATTGAAAGCAATTATTTCAAAATATCCTGAAAAACAGGTCGTTCTTGATTTTGAAGAGGTCACAAAGACAGCCAAAAATTACGAGCAGCGAGTATCAAGAAAACAGTTTTATTTAAGGAACGGATTTCATGAAACGGGTCGGTTTACGGTACTTTTTAATGAAAGATATGAAGTAGTATGTTCTGAAGAAAAACTGAACGAAAACAGCCTGAACGAAGTATTGACTGCAATTCATCAGCATACGCCTGAGTTTGAAGAAAAACTACATTAACACCATGTTTACGCATACAAAAACGCCCTCTCAAACGCTTGTGAACGTTTTTAGAGGGCGTTTATATTTATGCAGAACGCTTACTAAGATAAATCAGACTATGTACTATTGTATATCGAAACTTTCTGTTTTCAAATCTTGATAATATCTTCCGTGAGAAGCAGTAAATCTTAAAACACAATAATCCGGGTCAGTGACCCCCTTTTTATAAAAAAGAGTATCACCTTTTTTCCAAATCATATTTTTGGTTTCTTTGTCTGTTAATACATCCATTTTTCCTACCAGCATTACACCAACATACTTAAATAAACCTTTATGATAAAAATAAATGCTTGCATTAGGATTTTCATTATATTGCTTTACCCTCATAGATGAAGTATTAGTAGAAAAATAAAAAGTCTTTAGTCCAATATGTTTTCTTGGTTTCAGCATTGCTTTCATGTTAGGATAATTATCACTATCAATAGAGCATATAAAACTAACACTTTGTTTACAAATAAATTTTTCTATTTTTTTCAAATCCATTGCTCAACCTCCAAATTCCGATTTATATGAAGACATTAACATCTTCCCTAGCCATATTATACACTACCCTGCCTCTAAAAGTCAACAGCTCACGCATACAAAAACGCCCTCATACGAGGACGTTTTCATTTTGTCTCTGAATTACTTTTCTAAAAGCTTTTCCGCGGCGGCTATTTTGACCGCTATACAAAACAGCTCTGCGGCGAGTTTCAGCGTTTCTATAGGCGGAAAGCTCGGCGCGATACGAATATTGCTGTCGTGGGGGTCGTTGCCGTAAGGATAAGTCGCGCCTGCGTCCGTAAGCGTAACGCCTGCCTCCTTGCACAGCGAAACTATTCTTTTAGCGCAGCCGTCGGGCGACTGAAAGCTTATGAAATATCCGCCGTTGGGCTTAGTCCACGAGCCTATGCCGAGGGGCGCAAGCTGCTCTTCAAGCATTGCAGTCACCGCCCTGAACTTCGGCGAAAGTATGGCGGCGTGCTTTTTCATATGCTCCTCCAGTCCGTTCATGTCTTTAAAGAAGCGCACATGGCGAAGCTGGTTTATCTTGTCGTAGCCTATGGTCTGTATCTTCATCAGCGACTTGAAATACTCTATCGTCTTCACGCTGCCTGCCATAGCCGCAACGCCTGCCCCTGCGAACGACACCTTCGACGTTGACGAGAACATGAACACCATGTCTTCGCTGCCGCACTTTTTGGCTTCGTCGAGGAGATTTAAAAGGCTGTCGCGCTCGCCGTCAAGGTGGTGTATGCAGTATGCGTTATCCCAGAAAATTCTGAAATCGGGCGCGGCAGGCTTCAAAGCCGCGAACCTCTTGACCGTTTCGTCTGAATATGTAATGCCCGTGGGATTTGAGTACATCGGCACGCACCATATGCCCTTTATGCTTTCGTCGCTCTGCACGAGTTTTTCTACCATGTCCATGTCGGGACCGTCCTGTCCCAGCGGCACGGTTATCATCTCAAAGCCGAGTTTTTCGGTTATGAGAAAATGCCTGTCGTAGCCGGGCGCGGGGCACAGCCACTTTATCTTGCCGCAGTCTTTCCACGGTTTATTCACGCCGTCAACGCCGAAAAGCATAGCCTTTACCATGGTATCGTACATTATATTAAGACTTGAATTTCCGAAAACTATAGTTTCTTCGGGGGTCGCTCCCAGCATTTGCGAAAACAGTTTCTTAGCTGATGCAAGACCGTCAAAACAGCCATAATTTCGGGTATCTGTGCCGTCCTCGTCAAAAAAATCAGCCTCGCTGTTGAGTATATCCATCATTGGCTGTGCGAGGGTCAGCTGTTCCTTTGCGGGAACGCCGCGCGACATATTAAGGTCAAGTCCCCTACTTTTAAATTCGTCATATTTTTTCTGTTCCGCCGCGAGAAGCTGCCTGATTTCTTCGGCAGACATATCTTTCAGCATCATTTGTAACACCGTTCCTTTTATAAAATGTAACCATAGTATATAATATACCAAACGACGCATTTTTGCAAGTCATTTTGAAAATTCCTGCAAAAAAATCACCCTTTTGACCGAAAAAACCGCTTATTTTGCATAACAAACTGGGCAGAATGGCAAAAAGCTATTTCAGATGTTCGTAAAACGTATCGCAGTCTGTAAGCCCCAAGATGTAGTCAACGTTGGTTTTGTGAAACTGCGCGAGGCGTATCAGCACCGAGGTCGGCACGTCGTTTTCGCCCGTCTCGTACTTTGAATAGCCCGTCTGCGACATATTCAGCACCTTTGCCATCTGCGTCTGGTTCATGTCTTTGTCCTCTCTCAGGTCGCGAATTCTTTTATACATTTTAAATACCCCTTTCAATGTGTTTTTGAAATATTATAAATAATCTGTTTCAGGGTATTGACATTTAACCTGAAATAGGTTATAATATTTATTGAGCATGATATTTATTTATATTATGCACCACAAATATGCACATAGAAAGGCGGAATTTTATGAAGTTAAAAAAACTGGCTGCGGCTGTATGTGCCGCAGCACTCTCGCTTACTGCGGTAAGCTTTTCGGCATTTGCGGCAGATGAAGACGACGTGGCTGTTGACGAGGCGCATTTTCCTGATGAAAATTTCAGGGCGTATGTTTCTAATAAATGTGACAAAGACGGAAACGGCAGTCTGTCTGCCGAGGAGATAGCAAATGTGACTTATATTGACTGCAAATCTAATGAAATAGCTTCTCTTGACGGCATAGAGTATTTCACTGCGCTTACATATCTAAATTGTTCTGAGAATCAACTAACTAATCTGAACGTAAGCAAGAACACTGCGCTTACATCTTTAGATTTTGGTGACAATTACATTGTTTCACTTGATGTAAGTAAGAACACCTCACTTGAGTATCTGTTTTGTTGGAATAACGCCCTAACCACACTTAATGTAAACGGCTGTTCTGCGCTTACAAATCTGTATTGCGGTTCCAACAAACTTACCGAACTTAATTTAAGCGGCTGCGCCGCACTTGAAAATTTGTATTGTTGGGGCAACGATCTAATTACTCTTGATGTAAGCGGCTGCACAGCGCTTGTGACCCTAAGATGTGAAAATAACCAACTCACTGAACTTGATGTAAGCGATTGTACTGCCATAGAAACTCTGCGTTGTTGGGACAACAATCTGACCGCCCTTGAAGTAAACGGCTGTACTGCGCTTAAAACTCTAAGCTGCTCAATTAACCAACTCACTGAGCTTGATGTAAGCGATTGCACTGCTCTTGAAACTCTGGAATGCTTGGATAACGATCTCACGACCCTTGATTTAAGCAAAAACGGTGTACTTTCATGGTTAGATTGTCATTCCAACCAACTCACCGAACTTAATATAAGTAATAATCCTGAGCTTATTAAGGCATATACCAAAGGAGATATTGTCGATAATGATGACTACTTGTCTTATGAATATGATATATTTTATCTATGTGTAGACAAGAACATAAAGATTATCACCGAGGCGGCAAAGCCCGAGCAGAAACCCGAGACCGAGCCTGAATCTAAACCCGAGCCCCAGCCCGAGACCAAACCGGAGAACAAGCCCGAGCAGAAACCCGAGATCGAGCCTGAAACTAAACCCAAGCCCCATCCCGAGACCAAACCGGAGAACAAGCCCGAGCAAAAGCCCTCAACAGGTGACAATAAACCTACTACAGGCGATAACAATCCCACAACGGGCAATAACAAACCTGCAACAGGCGACACCAAACCTGCCGATGATAGCAACAAGCCCACAGGCGCGAGTGCAGGAATAGCATTTGCAGGCATTGCACTTGCAGGCGCGGCGCTTATGGTAAGCAAAAAGAGAAAGTAATTTAACAGTACAAAAAATCCCCTGTTCCACTATGCTCAATGTCCTCAAGGGAGAAATAACAAGGCAAATCGAATAGGGCAAAAAACCGCTGACAAATTTAATGTCAGCGGTTCATTTTTTATCGGCTGCTTTTAAAAGAATGATGGAGTATTAGCGCTGTATGTGGTAAATGATAGATCTACAATTATTCTTTCTCATTAGGATTAGTAATATCAGCAATTGAACTAACATCATACTCTATTTTTTCAGAGTTTCCATTTTCCCAATATCTTAATTCGCCTTTGCCATAATTGATACTATAATCATATAAGTACGCAATCTTTCCGGAGTCCATAATATAATAGCTGTTAGTATCATCGGCAATCTTCGTTACAGTGTCATTAGCATAAATTTTTAATGTACCATACTGTCTATCCCCATCCCAGTCTGTAAAATAAGCAAGTGTCTTTGATTTTTCGTTATAATCATATGACCTTACATCATAGTCAATAATTTTCTTATCACAATATAGATCATAGTTATGGGTATCAAAATTATAATCCTTACTATATATTATTTTGTCGTTATCTATTAATTCCAGCCCGGCAACATCGCTATCATACAATTCTGGTTCTGAAATGGTATTATTTGTGATCTGCACTTTATATATATCCCCGGTCATACTGTGCTCGGAATTATCGTTAATGTAATATGCGATGGTTCCATCATCGTTTAAAATTAAACGTGAAGGATTTTCCTGTTCAATTTTAGTCGCTGTATTTTTTACAGCCATATACCATTCTGACGATATATCAATCTTTTCATCTACATCATCATAATCTGATATTTCAGATAATTTAACGCTTTTGGTTTCCGGTAGCAGATATGTGTGATACATAATAACCGGTTTTTCTTCAGTGACAGAACAATTAGGCTGTGATGTATAAGAATCAGTAATGATATGTTCTTCAGAGCCATCATAGTAACACAATTTACTAGTCACAAAGTTTGACCAACTAAGTGATTCTCTCAACTCATCTCTGGCAAGTTTGTTTTCATACAACAGATAATCATGCTCATACTGCTCATATTCAATTAAATAATCATCATATGCATTTTCATATTCTTCATCCGTGTCATAATCCCACTCATCAGGAATTTGTGGGGCAGTAGGCTCAAATAAGTTTGCATCAATCTCAAACATATCGTCGTCTATATAATCCATATATGTAGTTGATACATAATCCTTAGTATAATATATTTCACCTGTATCATCATATACTCTCAGGACAACATTAACATCTGAAGCTATCTTAATTTTTTCAGCATCTTTTGTTTTCTTGTAAAGGGTCCCTTCTCTGATATAATATATCGTATTAAAATCTTCGCTTATATGGCATATATCGTATACTTCAGAATCAACTTTTTCTTTGTCGGCATCATTATATTTAACGTAGAGTCTATCATCATAATCAATGAAGAACAATGATTGTCCATCATCAGAAACATAATAGTAATTTATACCTGTTGATATTTTCTCTTTTGTCTGTGTTTCAATATTATATTGATATAATCCATTGCTTGAGTTTTCTTTATATGTTATGATAGTAAAATCATTATTAACCTTATAGGAAAAAACATCAGAAGCAATTTTTACAGGCTCAACATCGGTTTCTTTTATATTGCGAAAATATAAACTACGATTAAAAGCAGATGGTGGATAGTCAACAGAGTCTTCATCAATAATTATTTTATCAGAATAAACTATGTTGCCGCTTTTGGAATCAATATTTGTTTGACTAAACGTTTTAAAATAATAATCATTTTCTAACTCTTCACGAACATCATCTTCTAAAGTTTCATCAATGTATCCTGAAGTAAGTTGTATTGCAGGGTCATCTAGTGAAAGATCAGCAATATATAATTCATCATCCTTAAGATATACTATATAATTGTCGACATAATTATTGACGAAATTGTCAATGCTATCAATATTATCTACATTATCTACATTTTCAACAGAACTTTTGTTATCCGTTTGCACTTTCTTCTTATTGCTAAAATGAAAAATAGATACCACCGTAACTGATGCAACCAGCAATACAGTGCATATTATAGCTATTACAAAAGGTTGTTTGCTTTTTTTCTTCTTTTCATTATCACTAACACTTGACAGTTCAACACCGCAATTATTGCAAAATTTTGAAGTATCATTTAATTCTTTGCCACATTTTGGACATACTATCATAATATTACCTCCGCTTTCAAATAAGTTAAAGATATTCTAATAAGATTTATCTTATATTGCCTATTCAATGACTAAACAACACTGACCTCTTTTACTTTTTAAAATGAATTCTATCTACAGTCTTATCGATTCCGGAATAAACATCTGTATTATCTGAAAATCTTACAAGATATGATGTATCATCAATATTAAAGTAATAATAAGTATAGACATATAGCACGTCAGAATAAGATCCTGCTGCACATTCATGTATTATTTCCGATTCACCATCAGTTAATGTACCCATTTCATCTTCATACACAATAAAATCATCATAGGACGGTCGTTCAATTGAATTTAAGTCAATTGCCTTATTTGCATAGTATACTTCTATCATACTTGACGGCAGAACATCTCCAACCTCATACTTTGAAAAACAAATACCATCTTCGCCTGTTTCACTTCTCCACCCATCGCCAACGTCTAACCATATATCTTGAGCATCTATAACACCATTATCTAATGTTCCTATACGACCGAACTCTACATCAGATTGGAGAGAATCAGAGTTATTATTGGTACTAATGCCAGATTGAGATGAAACCGCATTGCTTTCTACATTTGTGTTTGATGCCAAAGAACCAACACTATTTTCCGCTGTGCTGGCAAAACTATTTTTACCCGATTTTTTATTATGCGGTATGATAATTGCTATAGCTATGACACTGCACAACACAATCGCCGAAAGCATAATGGCAATGATTTTAACAGTTTTCTTTTTATTTTTCTTTTTTCCGTCAATGACCGCATTATCAATTTCGCAATCGTTGTCATTTAATGACTCTTGCTCATTTCTTGCAACATATACAGTTTTATCATCGTTGAATACCGATTCGTTTTCGCCAATATATTCCTGACCCATAAAAACTGTCTTGTCATTGTCGCTATGGCTTTGATCTTTTGAAGAAAGATTTTCCGAAACTTGCAGTTCTGATGGTAATGACAGATCATTACCGCTGAGTGCACAAATAAGTTCTTCAACGTTATTTAACCTATCTTTCTTGTATACCGCCATGCCACTCATTATGGCATTTTCGATTTTTTTATCTATCGTTATTCCCAGCTCAGACGGACTTTTCAAATCGTCAGAAAAAGAACGCTGTGTAGCATATTCCGGAGTAATACCTGTAATGCACTTGTACATGGTTGCGCACAATGCATATACATCTGTCCATGGTCCTTGTTCGCCCCTACTTCTATATTGTTCTTCGGGAGCATAACCGTGCTTTAACATAACAGATAAACTTTTATCTGCAATAGCAGACATCTTTCTTGCTGCTCCAAAATCAAGCAGTTTTACACCACCGGGCGTAATTCTGATATTATCCGGGCTGATATCCCTATGTATTAACCCTTGTTTATGTATTTTTATCAAAGATTTCATAACAGGCATAAGAAGATCAATGGTTTCTTGCGGAGAAAGGCGCTGATTTTCTTCTAAATATGTTTTAAGATCCTTGCCTTCAAGATATTCCATTATAATATATGCGGTATTATTTTCTTCAAAATAATCTCTTACTGAAACTATTCCCGGTTCGCTTGAAAAACTCGCCAATATCCGAGCTTCCTTTAAAAACCGATCTTTACCTTTATTAAAATGATCTCTGCTTTCTTGTGATACGCTGCACGTAACTTCTGAAGTTGCGGTATTATTTCTGTTCACATAACCATTTGGGAAAAACTCCTTAATTGCTACTCTTATGTCAAGTTTTAGGTCACGACCAATATAGGTGATACCGAATCCGCCCTCGCCGAGTACATTGCCCACTAAAAATTTATTGTTCAGGATAGTTCCGCAACAAAGATGATGCGGTGCTGATTCTGTTTTTAATAAATTCCCACAGTCGGGACAAACACCATCTTTGCTTTCACATTCCTTCATACAGGTAAAGCAATATGTTTTATCAGCAGCAGAAGGTTCGTCATCAACTTTACAGCCGCATATGTTACAAAACTTAGAATTATTATTTAATTCTTGCCCGCATGACTTGCAAATCATATTATCTTCCTCCATAATATAACGAAATTATATTATTTTACTACAAAAGTATCATAAAACATTATATCTTCTGGAAATGCATCAAATCCACTGACATTTTCAAGATCAAACTTAAGATAATCTGCGCCTTTTATATCAGCCGAAAACTCTAAATCATCTGTTTTATATGTTATTACTGGAGAAGAATATACTAATTTATCATCGGCATAAATATTTAACCTAGTATCAGCAAGTGCTGAACGTTCGAAATAATTAGTTGGATCTATTTTTCCTTTCAGAGTCGAATATTCTTGTCCAATATAAAACTCTACCGTACCATCTACTAATAACATAACACCTTCATTTATTTCATCTCGCGGATCCTTTTCGCTTGATGAAAACGAATACGAATTGCCATAAATAGAATCTCCATAAGTCACTGTTAAATCTTTTAGCGAAACCGGTTTATATTCTTCATACTCTTCGATTTTTTGTTGAAGCTCATCATCATTTCCTATAACCTTAATAGCTTCATTAATTGTATCTATTGCGCTCTCGTATCCAGATTCATTTAATTCCTTATCTGCTTGTGAAATAACTATTTTACGATATTCAACTACACATTCTTCTCGCTTGTCTTTTATGTCTTCATCTTTGTTAAAATCTAGCATATCTTGATCGATGAAAACAATTGCGTTAATATAATCATTATCATTTATCAAAACATCGAGTTGAACAACGCATTTCATTTTTGAGATCTCGTGTATTTTTTGTTCTACTCTGTCGTCTTCCCCATAAAGTTGCTGAGACTCCTCAAGAGTTTCTATAGCTTCATCATACTTCTCTTCAATCACAAGAGCATCGGCTTCGTCCAAATAAGACTGGTAATAATCTACAATTACTTCCGAAGTCTGTTCTTCTGATGATGTTGGTTCTTCTGACTCAATTGCAGCCATCGACGACACATTATCAACAGTCGTTTGTTCATTAAGTTCACTGGATGATGTATTGATATTATCACTTAATTGATTATTATTTATGAAATAAAACAAGGCAAATCCTATTGCGGCAACTGCAACGAAAGACATTGCTATTGGAATAATTATTCTCTTTCTCTTCTTAGATGCCGACTTAGAAGTAGATGCCGCCTTTTGCGGTTCGGCAATTATAAAATCTTTAACATTTCGATTATCATCATCTACCGATGTATAATCTGCATCACCTGCAAATACTGTTTTATTGTCTTTGTATGCATTAGTTTTTACATTGCCCGATGATGCTACAGACACAGTATTTCCATTCCATAAATCTATAAATTCCGAGATTTTTTTAAAGCGATTTTCTAAAAGCACGCTAAGTCCCTTGTTCATAGCTGATTCTTGATTATCTGTGAGTACAACACCATATGAAGAAAGCGGCTTGAGTTCATCTTCGTGTAACCTATCTAACGATGTATCAGGCACTACTCCGGTCATACAGAAATACATTGTTGCGCATAAAGCATATATGTCTGTCCAAGGACCCTGGTAGCCTTTCCTGCGATATTGTTCTTCCGGCGCATACCCATGTTTTAATATAACAGAAAAACTTTTGCTTGTACTATACAGCACTTCTCGCGCCGCACCAAAATCAAGTAATTTTAATTGTTTGCCGCTAAACATCAGATTATCCGGACTTATATCTCTATGTACAACATTTTCACTGTGAAGTTTTTCTACAACTTTCATTACCGGATATAAAAGATTAAAAGTTTCATCGGGAGATAACGGGCCTGTATGTTCTAAATAAGACTCAAGAGTTTCGCCCTCAAGGTACTCCATTACAATATATGCTGTGTTATTGGCTTCAAAGTAATCTCGCACATTTACTATTCCTGGTTCATTAGAAAATTTCGCAAGAATACGGGCTTCGTTAATAACTTTTGACTTTTCGGTTAAAAATAAAGATTCGGTATTATCGCCATTTACACAAAAAACATCAGCAGAGACCTGATTGTTCCGTCCAACGATTCCTCTCGGAAAAAATTCCTTAATTGCAATTTTGATTTGAAGAGAAGTATCTAAACCTATATATGTAATTCCAAATCCGCCTTCTCCAAGTGAATAACCTACTTTATATTTCCCGTTGAGTTCGCTTCCCGGCATAAGGTGGTGTGATGGAACATCTCGTACTTGTTTTCCGCAAAAATTGCAAAATTCTCCGTCTTTTGTAGCGTTCATACAATAATAGCACATTCTGCTCATTTTCGATTCTCCTTGAACATTATTAATTTTGAGGGTATTTAAAGAAATCCTTTATAAAGATCTATCTATTATAACACCAAATATTTGAAGTATTTATATTTTGATGCTTTGTAAATACAATTATATGCATGATGTACCTACCTCTTATCTTTATCTATAAACTTAAGACTGATAATGGCAATAATTGCATATATCACAGCAAAGGCAAACATTAAACTCCATAATGAAACAATATGTGACAATGTGAATTCATAGTCCGAGACCAGATCAGGTAAACTATATTCCATCTCATTTACATTTGCCGAAATACATACTGCATTCAATCCCCATTTTGCTATTGTTATCTTAGATATTTGTTCAGTAACTCCATCCAGTTCAAATATCATTCCGGACATTATAAGCTGAATAATAAGCAAAAACGGCATAACAGTCATTGCCGTATTTGGAGTTTTTACAATACTTGACACCATTAAGCCCAGCGCATCTGAGCTGAATATAATTATAAAAAATGTAATTGCAAGTTCAGCAAGTATTGGAAAAACCACTCCGTCCTTTGGAATATTATCTGCACACGTTAAATATGTAATTGTTGCTACGATAAGACTTTCAACAGCGCTCAAAACCATTTCAAAAATTATATGAGAACATATATATGACGAGATATGCAATCCCGAACGGTGTTCCCGTTTTATGATATCGCGTTCCTTGCATATTGATTGTATAGAATTAAATATACCAATCCATATGCAGGCACATACCAAAGCAAATGCGCCGCTGCGTGTATCCTGATATGTCACAAACATATTATCACTCGACACCAACGCGATCAGTAATGTTATTAACGCAGCACTAATAAAAATCTTCCAGCCTTTTTCGTTAACAAAAACTCTGAAGCATTTTCCAACATAGATGTTTATTTGCTTTATTCTAGAAGCTCCGTTCATATAATCACCTTCTGCCTGCACTATTATTGTATTTTTCAATATAATGATCTGACAAACCGTCTCCTCCTTCGTCTTTTCTGTTTATTCTTCTGACAACATCTTCAAGGGTAGAAACTTCAAAAAATTCAAGTGCCTCTGAAACTGTTCCCCAAAATGCTAAATGTCCGCAATTGTCTTTAGGACTTTTGGCAAGGACAATGATTTTATCAAAAAGTTCAGCTGCTCTGTCGGGTGCGTGTGATATGACCATAACGATTTTGCCTTCGTTAGCTATATTTCTTAAATTCTGCATCAAGGTTTTTGCCATTATCCCATCCAGACCGGAATCAGGTTCGTCAAGGAAGAACAGGTTTGGATCTGCGATATACTCTACTGCTATACTAAGACGTTTTCTTTGTCCGCCGCTCAACTTTGAGACTAATTTATTTCTTTCCGGCTGAAGTCCCAATGTTTCTAACACTTCTTCTATCCTTTGTTTTCTTTCTTTTCTCTTGATCTTTTTATTCATTTTCATCTCAGCGGCATTATTTAACGTGTCGTAAACCGTGTCACTCGGGCGTAAAAGATCCTGCTGAGGTACGAAACCGATCTTATATTTCATTGATTCAAAATCTTCATATATGTCTACTCCGTCATGAACTATATGACCCTCTGCTTTTTCATATCCCATTACCGCATTCATAAAAGTTGTTTTGCCTGCACCAGAACCGCCGAGTATAAGCACCATTTCTCCCGAGTTTATTGTTATGTTTATATTTTGCAGCAACATGAGTTTTTTGGTTCTCTGCCAAACACTTCTTTCAGCAATATGAATATCAAGAACGCCTTCTTCGGGCTGACCTGATGCGTTCATTGATGACGTGTTCTGTTGCACTGCAAAAGATGCCCCAGTATATATAAAATAAGAATTTACAATTCTTACACAATCGCCTATCCGCAGATACTTTGCACAGTTAATCCTCTTGTTGTTTATAAAAACGCCATTCATGCTATTGTGATCCGTAACTGCCCAACCATCTCTGGCTATAAAAAACGTAGCATGATTTTCTGATACCGCGCTATCAGAAATGCCATACTTTTTGTCTGAGCCTCTGCCAATATTGACCTCTGCAATATTGTGAAGATCAATCTGCGACCTATTTACATTATCAAAATAATTTGTGGAGAATATAAAACAAATAAAGTCGTTTGGAGTCCTCGGAGTCCCATTAAAAATATGCAATACATCTCCATGCTTTAAATATTGTTTTTGATGCGGGTACAATTTATTTCCGTTATAGTAGGTGCCGTTTGTACTATTAAGATCTGTATAATATGTCCCTGTATTATCAACATTAAATTCGCCGTGGCATCTGGAAACATAGTGCTTTCCTAAATCAATATCAACATTATTATTTTCTGTTTGTCTTCCTATTACGATTTTTTTGTTAATATTAGCTGTAAAAAAGTTGTTTTCCGTATAATATGTTAAAACAGATTGAGTCTCACTAACAGTCATCAGAACAGTTTTTGCCATTATTTGTCACCTTAATTCGTTAATGCAATCAAAAGATCAAGCATTATTGTATTTTTATCTTTTTATAATTACTGCTATTGCGGTATTATTATCATTATTGTGTTGTATCCTTCTTGTCAATATTTCTCTCATCTTATAAATCCAAACATCCGGATTTTTTGATGTTGTTCTACTATTGATCATTTCTTCTTCTAGGACATACTCCCAAAAGCCATCAGAACATAACAGGATCGAGTCTATAGAATCTGTATTAAATTCATTTGTATCTACTTTAACATTCTTTTCGGCACCCAAAGCTCTCACCAAAACATTTCGATTTTCATGATTTCGTATTTCCGAAAGAGTAATATCTCCCGCATTTACAGCAATTTGTGAAAGACTATGATCCACTGATTGAAATATAATATGATTATTATAAAATAAATAAGTCCTGCTGTCACCAACATTAGCAACGATCGTTTTTAGCTTTCCTATCCAAGTAGCAGTGAGCGTTGTTTTCATATTGATCCCTCGTGCTGTTTGCTCACTTATAATTTTTGAATTGGCATTCTGAATTGACTTAACAATATCAAAGCTTTTACTGCTGAAATCATTAACCAGTTGCTCTACAGCAATTGAAGATGCCAATTTTCCGTCAGAATGACCACCCAAACCATCAGCTACAATTAGTAAAGTACCACGATCGGCACTAAGGGCAGATAAAGAATCTTGATTATCTTCACGTCCGCCTATATCTGTATATGAATCAACTAATATTTTCACAGCAACCTCCAACTAATCAGTACTGTCATCTACCATATGTTTTAATCTTTTATATAACCCATATAAATAGATTTTTCAAAAAATTTACGATATAAGACTAAATATCTGCAACATAATCGGTATTATGTTGTA
>CANRDG010000020.1 GCA_947629275.1 uncultured Clostridia bacterium
GCAAGCTCCTGAGTACCGTTCATTGCAATAATTCCAAGATTAGCCACTTTGTCCTGCTGATTAAACAGCATATCATTTTTTTCCATAACCATTATCCTCTCCGCGTTTTTATAGGGCAGCAGCCCACGTCCAAACAATATCTATATATAGATTATAACGTATTCAAACTTAATTTACAATATCAAAATATTGATTTCAGTTTATTTTACAAAAATTTTAAATATAAGTCGATATATTTTTACGATATGTATATGCCTTTTCATCTTTTTTGTATAAAAAATATTGCTATTTTTCTTAAAATGTTATATAATATAAGAGTGTATAACTATAAATTGACATAAGACAAGGAGCAAAGAGCGATATGACAAAGACAGAAAGATTTTTTGAAGTGCTTAAAAACAGGAAAATTGCCGTTATCGGCGCAGGGGTAAGCCACCTTGATATGATAAAGCTTTTCCTGTCAAAGGGTATAGACGTTACCGTGTGTGACAAGGCGGATAAGGAAAAATTTGGCGGAGAGCTTTACAAAGAGCTTGAAAGCCTTGGAGCAAAATTTGCTTTGGGCGAGGGCTATCTTGACGAAATGCTGAAATGCGATGTTATCTTCCGCACGCCGGGTATGTATTACAATTCGCCTGCGCTTGCCGAAGCGCGCAAAAGGGGAATAGTAGTAACATCTGAAACGGAGGCGTTTTTCGACCTGTGTCCCTGCAAGATATATGCAATAACCGGCTCTGACGGCAAGACGACCACAACTACTTTGGTGTCTGAGTTTTTCAAGGCTGAAGGCAAAAATGTGCATCTCGGCGGCAATATAGGCAAGGCTCTGCTTCCTATGATAGAGAGCGTTAAAGACGACGATGTTGCAGTTGTTGAGCTATCGAGCTTTCAGCTGCTTTCAATGCGCGAATCGCCCGATGTAGCAGGTATCACGAATATAACACCAAATCATCTTAACGTGCATGGCACTATGGAAGAATATATAACAGCAAAATGCAATCTTTTGCTTCATCAGAATGCTTTTTCCAGAGCGGTACTCAGCTATGACAACGAGACTACACGTAAGCTTTGCGATATAGTAAGAGGAGAACTTAGATATTTTAGCCGCGTGGTAAAGGTAGATAACGGCGCGTTTCTACGTGATGACGGTATGCTCTGTTATAACGACCACGGCAATATAATAGAATACTGCCACAAAGATGATATCCGCATACCCGGTATGCACAATGTTGAAAATTACCTTACTGCAATTGCGATGACATATCCGGAAGTATCGCCCGAAACGGTGAAAAAGACTGCTAAAGAGTTTGCAGGCGTTGAACACAGGATAGAATTTGTCCGCGAGCTTGACGGCGTTAAGTATTACAACAATTCAATTGCTTCCAGCCCGACAAGGGTTCTTGCTTGCCTTGCATCGTTCGACCAGAAACAGATACTTATTCAGGGCGGCTCTGATAAGGGAATATCGTTTGAACCTATGGCTGACCCTATCTGTCAAAAGTGCAAGGTGCTTATCCTCATGGGTCAGACAGCGCAGAAAATACAGGACGCTGTAACGGCATCGCCGCTTTTCAAAGATAGTGGAATTAAGATAATCCGCGTTACCAATATGCAGGAAGCAGTGCGGGCGGCGCATGACAACGCAATACCGGGCGATATTGTTTCGCTCTCTCCGGCGTGTGCAAGTTTTGATATGTACAGAATGTTTGAAGAACGCGGCAAGCATTTTAAACAGTGTGTAAACGAACTTAAATAACAGGTGAATTTTATGAGTCTTGATACTTACGAACTTTTGAGCGCTCTTGTCGATACAAGCGGCGTATCGGGGGCTGAATACAGTGCGGCTGAGTATGCAAAAGAAATACTGAGCAAATACGGCGAAACAAGAATTGATATTCTCGGCAATGTGATTTGCAAAGTCGGTAGGTTTGACGAAAGCAAGCCGACACTGCTTATCGATGCGCATATTGACGAGATCGGAATGATAGTTACCTACATTACCGACGACGGATTCCTTAAAGTTTCAAATATCGGCGGCATTGATAACAGGGTGCTGACAGGTCAGACGGTAAAAATATACGGCAGAAAAATCGTTGACGGCGTAATTGCCTCAACACCTCCACATCTGAAAAAAGACAGCTCTGCCGCCGCTGATATTTCTGATATTTATATAGATACAGGCATGACGGGAGATGAAGCTAAAGAAATAATTTCTCTCGGCGACAGGGTGTGCATTTTTAATTGTCTTGAAAGGCTGGAGGGCGGTTTAGTCACTTCCCATGCGCTTGATAACAGAGCAGGCTGCGCAACTGTGATTCTTGCCGCAGATATGCTCAGAAATGAAGACACTAAATATAATGTCTGCGTTTTGCTTTCTGTTCAGGAAGAAGTGGGTGAACGCGGCGCGAAAACGGGAGCTTTTACAGTCGACTGCGACAAAGCTATTGTTGTAGATGTATCTTTCGGGCTTACTCACGGCGAAGATGCTGCTGACTGCGGCGTGTGCGGAAGCGGCGGCATGATAGGTATTGCTCCCTCGCTTTGCAGAGAAATGTCCGACGAGCTTATAAATACTGCTAAAGATAAAGGTATTCCGTATCAGATAGAAGTTATGAACGGCAAAACGGGAACTAACGCAGATGCTATAGGCATAAGCAAAGGCGGCGCAAAAACTGTTACTCTTTCAGTTCCGCTGAAGCATATGCACACGCCCGTTGAAGTCGTTGATATGCGCGACATTGAAAATACGGCACGCCTTATATGCGAATATATAAAATAGTGGTGATATAAATGACCGATATGATAAATGAAATACGCGCCTTGTGCGCCATTGACGGCGTTTCGGGGCGTGAGGACAAAGTAAGAGAATATATAATAAACAGGCTCAATGGCAAGGCAGAAAGCATAACCACAGACAACCTCGGCAATGTCATTGCTTTTGTAAAAGGCAAAAAGCCTGCCGACAAAAAAGTTATGATCTCCGCGCATATGGACGAGGTGGGATTTATTGTAACGCATATAAATGGTGACGGCACAATAAAAATAGCTCCCGTGGGCGGTGTAGATGAGCAGGTAGTTTTCGGCAGACGAATCAGAATAAACGACAAAATTGCCGTTATAGGCGGAAAAGCTGTTCACAATATTTCTTCCGACGAGCGCAAAAAGACAGTTAAATTTGAAAATATGACTGCCGACATAGGCGCAGCTTCAAAAGAAGAAGCTGAAAAGGTTGTTTCTCTCGGTGATGTAGGTACGTTTTGCTGTGATTTTATAAGCCTTGGTAAAGACAAGATATGCTCAAAAGCGATAGATGACAGAGCAGGCTGTGCAATTATGCTGAGAATGATAGACGAGGGCGTTGAATACGATACCTATTTTGCGTTTGTCGTTCAGGAAGAAATAGGACTTCGCGGCTCGACTTGTACAGCGTTTACAATAGCGCCCGACGTTTCAATAGTTTTAGAGACCACTACAGCCGCGGATATACCGCCGTCGCAGGGTGATGAAAGAGTTTGCGAGCTTGGCAAAGGTGCGGTAGTATCTTTTATGGACAGGCACACGATATACGACAGGCAGCTTTATGACCTTGCATTTGAAACCGCAAAAGAAAACGGCATACCCTGCCAGACTAAAACAAAGGTCGCAGGCGGAAACGATGCAGGCGCGATACACATTTCGCGTTCGGGAGTCAAAACTTGCGCTGTTTCAGTGCCGTGCAGGTATCTTCACAGTGCAAGCTGCGTTGCAGATGTAAGCGACATTGAAAACACATACAGACTTACAAAGAAACTATTGGACAGGATATATACTATATGATAAAACAAGTATTAACGGAAGTAACTGAATTCAAAACAAAGCTGCGAATGTTGAAAGAAAGCCATTATTCGCGAAAAATAATTTCACATTTCGATGCATACCGCATAAAGTATGATTTTTGCAGATTCTTTTATGTATTTTCAGGCGGCGAAGAACTCGGTATCGTAAGTATATTCAACAATTCGCTTATAGCTGAATGTTACAGCGGCAAGCGTTTTGATGATGAAGCGCTTGAAGATATTGCTTTCCTTATAAAAACCAACAAGCCGCAGACCGCCGAAATAGCTGATGAATATTCGCAAAAGCTGCTTGAGTATGTGAAAGATGACTACACGCTGGGCGAGAGGCATCAGTTTGAATTTGTGTGCAGCAACCAGCTGCCGCAGCTTGATATAAACGAGTTTCCTAAGCTTAATGATGTTTTTGATATACTTAAAACGGGTTTCCCCGACCTTGCTCAGTGCTATGAAACCTGGCTGACAGATACATCTCACCGCATACGCAGAGGTTACGCTCAGGCGTTTATACTTAACAATTGTACAACTGCAACTATTCAGTATATAGTCAACAAAAAAGCGCTTATAGGTCAGGTGGCAACGCTGCCGGATTATCGCGGTAAAATGTATGCGCGCAGCCTGCTTTACTGGATAGGTGAAAAATTGAACATAGATGGCATAACTGTTTATCTGTTTGCAAGAAACCACCGAAAAAGCTACTATGAAGAGATAGGCTTCAAAGAGATAAGCGTTGACCATGTACTTGACAGAAAAAGTGAGGAATAGGATTTGGAAAATATTTTTGGATTTGATGCAAGGCTCGTAAATCTTGCCGATGAAAGCGAGCGCGAATGTGCAGAGCAGTTTTGCAAAATTGCCGAAACAGCCGCATATAACGGTCAGAAGGTGCTGAAAGCTTTTATTGATAACAGAGTAAGCGAAAGCAGCCTTAAAGGCACAACGGGATATGGATATGACGACTGCGGCAGAGAAGCTGTTGATAAAGTTTTTGCTCAGGCGTTCGGCGGCGAAGATGCACTTGTGCGCCATACATTTGTAAACGGCACTCATGCGCTTTCGACCGCGCTGTTCGGCGTTTTGCGCAGCGGCGATACAATGCTTGCCGCAACAGGTAAGCCTTATGATACCCTTGAAGAAGTTATAGGCATACGCGGCTGCCGCGGCAGCGGTTCACTTGCTGATTTCGGCGTTAAGTATGCACAAGTTGATCTTCTTGACGACGGAACGCCCGATCTTGATAGAATAGCACATATGTCAAAAGATTCAAAAGTATGTTATATACAGCGCTCAAGGGGCTATTCGTTAAGACCTTCTCTGACCGTTGAAACGATAGGTAAAATTGCAAATGCCGCTAAAAGCGCAAACAGTGATATAATAGTTATGGTAGATAACTGCTACGGAGAGTTTGTTGAGAGAAAAGAGCCGCTTTCCGTCGGCGCTGACCTTATAATAGGTTCGCTTATAAAAAACCCGGGCGGCGGCATAGCTTCAACGGGAGGATATATAGCAGGAAGAAAAGACCTTGTGAATAAATGCGCCGACAGGCTTACCTGCGTTGGAATGGGCAAAGAGATAGGCTGTACCTTGGGACAGAGCAGGGAAATGCTGCTTGGTTTCTTCTTTGCTCCGGAGGTGACCGCAAACGCACTGAAAACTTCGGTGTTCGCTTGCAGGCTTTTTGAAAAACTGGGTTTTGTTACACTGCCAAAAAGCAATGAATCGAGATCGGATATAATTTCTTCAATACTGCTCGGCAACGAGGAAAACCTTGTAGCGTTCTGTCAGGGAATACAGAAAGGCTCGCCTGTTGACAGCTTTGTTACCCCCGAAGCATGGGATATGCCGGGATATGAAAGCAAAGTCATCATGGCGGCAGGCGCGTTCACAATGGGCGCATCTATCGAACTTTCGGCAGACGCACCGATACGCGAACCCTTTGCCGCGTGGCTGCAAGGCGGTCTTACATACGCAAGCGGCAAAACAGGCGTTATGACAGCCGCACAGGAAATGATAAACAAAGGTCTTATAAAACTTTAAGAAGGGTGATAAATATGGCAGACAATTACAGCATAACATTGAAAGAAATAGTTGATGATCTGAATCTTGAAGTTGTGTATACTCCCAAGGAGACAGACAAAATTGATATTTCCTGCAACGACTGCAACAGACCGGGGCTTCAGCTTATGGGCTTTTACGAATATTTCAACGTTGACAGGGTCCAGATATGCGGAAATATGGAATTTGCCTATCTGGCATCTATTGACGAGCAGTCAAGGCGTGAAAAGGTCGAGATGCTGTTTTCCAAGAAAATACCGCTGTTTGCAATTTGCCGCGGTCACGAGCTTTACCCCGAAATGAGCGAGTATGCCGAAAAGTATGAAGTACCTATAGTGCGCACAAATGAAAGTACAACAGATTTTATATCAGAACTGATAGCTTTTCTGCACCTGAGATTAGCCCCAAGGATAACCCGTCACGGCGTACTTATAGAAGTTTACGGCGAGGGAATACTTATAGTCGGCGAAAGCGGCATAGGCAAGAGCGAAACGGCTATAGAGCTTATAAAACGAGGTCACAGGCTTATTGCTGACGACGCGGTAGAGATACGCAAGGTGTCAAATATAAGCCTTGTAGGGCAGTCGCCCGATAATATAAGACACTTTCTTGAGCTGCGCGGAATAGGCATTATAAACACCCGCCGCCTTTTCGGTATGGGAGCTGTCAAGGTATCTGAAAAGATCGACCTTATAATACAGCTTGAAACATGGAACAACACCAAAGTTTACGACAGAATGGGTGTTGACAACGAATATACTTCTATTCTTGGCATAAAAGTACCCAGCCTTACCATACCTATAAAACCCGGCAGAAACCTTGCAGTCATTATTGAAGTCGCCGCCATGAACAACCGCCAGAAGAAAATGGGATACAATGCCGCTCAGGAGCTGCTAAATAAACTCGGTCTGCAAATGGACGGTCAGGAAAAGGTAAACGACTGGGAAGCATTTTAAGCATAGGAGAAAATGAAATGATAAAACTTGAAGCGGATATGCACACACATACCGTTGCATCAACGCACGCATATTCAACTATCACAGAAAACTGCACCTTTGCAGCAACCACAGGCATAAAGGCGCTCGGCATGACAGATCACGTCGGCACTATGCCCGATTCGCCGCACTGCTGGCATTTTCATAATTATAAGATACTTCCGCATAAAATAAACGGGGTGTATGTGGTACACGGCGCCGAAGCCAACATTGTAGACTATAACGGCACTTTAGACCTTGATAAAGACAGTTACCGATTTGTAGAGTGGATAATTGCATCTTATCACAAGTATACGCTAAAGCCCGCAAATTCTTTGGAGCATACGCGCGGCTATCTTAAACTTGCGGAAAATGAAAATGTAGATATGATAGGTCACCCTACCACGGCGAATTTCGAGTACGATATGGAAAAGTGTGTGAAGAAATTCAAAGAGTACGACAAGCTTATAGAGATAAACGAAAGTTCTATAATGTGGAAGCGCGGCTCTCGTGAGAATGCGCTGGAGCTTATGAGGCTTTGCAAAAAGTATGATGCAATGATATGCATAAATACCGACGCGCATTTTCATGAACTTATCGGCAAAACGCCCATAGCTCTGCAAATGGCAGAAAGCATAGACTTTCCCGAAAAGCTTATCGCAAACTCACACTGGGAAACAATAAGAGATCGCATACTTAAAAAGCACCCCGATATATCATTTGACTAATACTTATGAGGTTTTGTTATGAACGAAAAACATCTGAACGCGCTTACGGATATTGCAGACAATCACGGCTGTAAGTATCTTACGCAAGAGCCGTTGAACAGGCATACAACTTTTAAAGTCGGCGGCAATTGCGCAGTTATGATATTTATAAACAGCGTAGAGGCGCTTTCACAGTGCCTTGGATATTGTGCAAAAGAGAATGTAAAAAAGCTTGTTTTGGGCAACGGCTCAAACGTTTTATGCTCTGACAAAGGGTTTGACGGTGCTGTGCTGCTGATCGGCAAAGACTTTCAGAATATTTCACTTACCGATGATACCATTGAGGTCGAAGCAGGCTGTACTTTGGGTCAGCTTTGTATGTTCGCCTTTAACAACAGCCTTTCGGGGCTTGAATTTGCATATGGTATACCGGGAACCGTAGGCGGTGCGGTATTTATGAATGCAGGCGCATATGACGGTGAGATGTCTTATGTTCTTACAAAGGCAGAAGCTATAAACGAAAACGGTGATAAGCGCATTTTCAATGCCAATGAAATGGCGCTTGGCTACAGAAGCAGTGTTTTTCAAAGCAACGGGTATATTGTCACAAAGGCGTGGCTCAAACTCAGTAAGAGCAGCAGCGATAAAATAAAAGAAAAAATGGACGAATTTATGTCCCGAAGAAAAGCGAAACAGCCGCTTGAATATCCAAGTGCAGGCTCTGCTTTCAAAAGACCTGTCGGCAGCTTTGCAGGTAAACTGATACAGGAAAGCGGACTCAGAGGTTATACGGTGGGCGGCGCGCAGGTATCTGAAAAACACTGCGGCTTCGTTATCAATAAAAATAATGCAACTTTCAGCGATATAAAAACGCTTCTGCAAGATGTTCAGAAAATAGTGTACGAGCGAACTGGGTACGCTTTGGAATGTGAAGTACGGATAATCGAATAGCATAAGGGGGCAATATTATGAAATTTTTGATCGTTACAGGTATGTCTGGCAGCGGAAAATCGACCGCTATAAACGTTTTGGAAGATATAGGCTATTACTGCATAGACAATATGCCGCCTGAACTTATATCCAAGTTTGCGCAGATATATTCTTCTGTGAATTCAAGCGTTGACAAAGTTGCGTTCGTAGTTGATATAAGGGGGCGCGATTTTATCACAAAGTTAAGCGATACCATAAATGAACTGCGCTCTGAAAATACCGATCTTAAAATACTTTTTCTTGATTCCAACGACGACTGTATTGTGCGCCGATATAAAGAAACGCGCAGAAAACACCCCCTTGACGAGGTTTCATACGGAAATATAAGGCGCGCAATTGAGACAGAGAGAGAATTTCTGGCATCAGCCCTTGCGCAGGCTGACTATTATATTGACACTTCAGATATGGCTATAGCACAGTTCAAAGACAGAATGTACAGCATTTTTCTTGAAGACAAAGACGATTTCATTCATATAGATATATGCTCGTTCGGCTTTAAATTTGGCACAGTACCCGATGCCGATCTTATCTTCGACGTAAGATGCCTGCCAAATCCTTTTTATATACCGGAGCTTAAGCACAAAACAGGCTTGCAGACCGAAGTCAGCGAGTATGTGATGAACTTTGAAGAGTCAAAAGAGCTTCTCAAAAAGCTCGAAGATCTGATTGATTTTCTTATACCTCTGTATATTAAAGAGGGCAAGTCGCAGCTTGTTATAGCATTTGGCTGCACAGGCGGAAAGCACAGAAGCGTTACGTTTGCAGAGCTGCTTGCAAAACACCTGATACAGAACGAGCATAAAGTAAGGATCTCTCACAGAGATATTGAAAAGCATAAATAATGGGGTGGGGTATTGCAACCGTTTTCTGCTGACGTTAAGGACGAAATTCTTGACAATATGAATTCACGCGCAAAGTGTGATGCCTGCATTTTCGGTATGCTCATTTTCTGCAAAGGGCTTACCGATGAAGCTTTGCACCTTATTACCGAAAATCACAGAACGGCCGAGTTTTTTAATACCAATATATCGCGAATTATCGGGCATGAGCCTGCTTTTGGTCATGTAAGCAGAGGTGACAAGACCTTTTACAATATTGATATTGCAGGCAATGAAGATATGAGGCATTTGTTTGACTATTTTCATATACAAAGTCAGCCGCCGCTTCAAAGACTTACAAAATATAATATGCCAAAGAAAAAGCTGCTTCACGCGGTTATTGCAGGGGCATTTTTAGTGTGCGGCAGCGTTAATGATCCCAACAAGCCTTCTCACCTTGAATTTGTGATGCCCACAGTTGAACTTTGCAACGATATAGGCATTACGCTTATTGAAGAATGCGGCGTCACCGCAAAGCACACCACACGCGGAAAAAGCGAAGTCGTGTATATCAAAGACAGCGAAAATATCCAAGATGTTCTTACCTATATAGGCGCGCCGATGTCTGCACTGAAGCATATTACAATAAAGGTAGACAAAGAGGGCAATAACCGCATAAACCGCTCTATAAACTGCGCTTCCGCAAATATAAAAAAATCATATGATGCAGCGGCAAGACAGATAAATGCTATCAATATTCTGAAAGAAAGCGGCGAATTTAACGATCTTCCGCATGAACTTATTTCTGCCGCAAATGCAAGGCTTGAAAACCCCGATATGTCATTAAGCGAACTTTGCGCGGAACTTGAGGGCGTTACCAAAAGCAGCCTTAACAGACGGCTCAACAAACTTATAGAGCTTGCACATTCGACCTAGACAGGAGGCTTTTTTCTATGAAAGATTTTGTGCATTTGCACGTGCATACCGAATACAGCCTGCTTGACGGCGCGTGCAAAATATCGGAACTGCCAAAATATGCGGCATCTATAGGTCAAAAGGCGCTTGCCATAACCGATCACGGAAATATGTACGGTGCTGTAGAGTTTTACAACAGCTGTCTTTCGGCAGGTGTGAAGCCTATAATCGGCTGCGAAGTGTACGTTGCGGAAAGGTCTCGCTTTGAAAAGGACAAGCGTTTTGAACGTTCGCCGTATCACCTTGTTTTGCTGTGTAAAAATATGCAGGGATATAAAAATCTGATAAAGCTCGTTTCTATAGGGTTTATAGAGGGCTTTTATTCTCGTCCGCGCGTTGATATTGACTGCCTGAGAAAATACTCCGACGGTCTTATTTGTCTTTCAGCTTGTCTTGCAGGTCAGATACCACGCCTTTTAAATGACGGCAATTTCGATGAAGCTAAGAAAGTTGCGCTTGAATATAATGAAATATTCGGTCAGGGCAATTATTATATAGAAATACAGGATCACGGCATTGAAGAGCAAAAAAGAATACTGCCGCTGCTTGCAAGGCTCTCGCGCGAAACAGGTATTTCACTTGTTGCTACTAACGATGCCCACTATATCAGCAAAACAGATGCAAATATGCAGAAAGTGCTTGTGTGTATAGCTACAAAATCAACGCTCAGTGAACCAAGCTCCATGGAATTTCCTACAGATGAGTTTTATATAAAAAGCGGAGACGAAATGAGCGAGCTGTTCTCAGCATATCCGCAGGCAGTTGAAAATACCGTCAAAATAGCCGATATGTGCAGTATAGAGTTTGAATTTGGCAAACTCAAGCTGCCTAAGTTTACAATGAAAGGCGTTGACGACAACAAAAAGTTTTTCCGAGAGCTTTGTGAACAAGGCTTCAAAGAAAAGTACGGTGAAGAAAACTTAACCGCCCGTCAGCGCATGGAATATGAAATGTCCGTTATTGAAAAAATGGGGTATATAGATTACTTTCTGATAGTTTGGGATTTTACGAACTACGCCAAGCGAAACGATATACCCGTAGGTCTGGGGCGCGGCAGCGGTGCAGGCAGCCTGTGCGCTTACTGTATCGGCATAACGGGCATAGACCCTTTGAGATACGATCTGCTTTTTGAAAGATTTCTAAACCCCGAAAGAGTTTCTATGCCCGACTTTGATATTGACTTTTGCATTGACGGCAGACAGCGCGTTATCGACTATGTAAAGCAAAAATACGGCAGTGAATATGTAACACAGATAGCCACATTCAACACAATGGCGGCAAGAGGCGCGGTTCGCGATGCCGCAAGGGCTATGGATCTGCCATATCAGCTGGCGGACGATATTGCAAAAAGAATACCGCGCGGCATTGATATCACCCTTAAAAAAGCGCTGAATACCTCGCCCGAACTCAGGTCTATGTATAATGAGGATAAGCGCGTAAAAGACCTTATAGACACCGCTATGAAAATAGAGGGTATGCCGCGCAGCGTTGGCACTCATGCAGCAGGTGTAGTCATAACAAAAGATCCTGTAGATACCTATTCTCCGCTTTTCAGCAGGAACGGGCAGATATCTACACAGTACACCGCAGGCATACTTGAAAGCATGGGACTGCTTAAATTTGACTTTTTAGGGCTGCGCAACTTAACTGTGATACGCAATTGTGAAAGAGAGATACAGAAAAGAGAACCCGATTTTGATATAAATAAAATACCTCTTGACGATAAAGAAGTGTTTGAAATGCTGTCGCGCGGCGAAACGGAGGGCGTTTTTCAGTTTGAGAGCGCAGGCATGACATCAACGCTTGTCAGAATGGCTCCCAAAAGAATAGACGACCTTATCGCGGCAATATCTCTTTACCGCCCCGGTCCTGTTGACAGTATACCGATATATATAGAAAACAGCCGCGATCCGTCTGAAATAAAGTATAAACACCCTCTTCTGAAGCCTATTTTGGAGGGCACATACGGCTGCATTATTTATCAGGAACAGGTAATGCAGATATTCAGAACACTTGCAGGGTATTCTTATGGCAGAGCAGATATCGTAAGGCGCGCCATGGCTAAGAAAAAGGCAACTGTTCTTGAAGCTGAAAGGCACGCGTTTATTTACGGCGAAAAAAATGCCGACGGCAGCGTAAACTGTGTGGGCTGTATTGCAAACGGTGTTGACGAAAAGACTGCAAACGAACTTTTTGACGATATGACTTCGTTTGCTTCTTATGCTTTCAATAAATCTCACGCGGCGGCTTATTCTACCATAGCTTTTCAGACAGCATATCTTAAATGCCACTATTATGCCGATTATATGGCGGCTCTTATGACTTCGGTAGTTGGCGAGGGCGGTTCAAAGCTTTCGGTATATTGCAGCAACAGCCGAAAAAACGGCGTTGAGATACTCGGTGTTGATATAAATAAAAGCGAGAAAGGCTTTTCTACAGAAAATGGCAAAATACGCTTTGGTTTGCTTGCAATAAAAAATCTCGGCGTGGGGATAATAGACTGCATAATTGACGAGCGCCAAAAAAACGGCAGTTTCAGGTCTCTTACTGATTTTTGCAGCAGAATGATACATTTTATAAATGCAAGAGCTGTAGAGGCTCTTATAAGGAGCGGAGCTTTCAACAGCACCGGCGGCTGTAACCGCAAACAGCAGATACACAATTTTGAGTTTCTTATTAAAGAATTCAATGCTAAATCCAAAAAAGAAGCTGACGGTCAGCTTGACCTTTTTGACATGACTGACGATACGCCGCTGGATATAGAAAGAGATGATTTTCCATACGAGCCTGATTATTCGCCCGAAGAGATACTTGAAATGGAGAAAAATTCTCTCAGTGTTTATCTGTCGGGGCACCCTCTTGAAAGGTATATCAGCGTATGCCGTGCGGCAAGGCTCGACCAGTTAGCAGATATAGCCGATACTTCCGAAGACAATGAAAACGGCTATGAGGACGGCGCAAAAGTAAATGTAATGGTGATAGCAAACAGCATAAAGCAGCACCGCACTAAAAAAGATGAAATTATGGCGTTTACCACCTGCGAAGATATGAGCGGTGAAATAGAGATCATAGTATTTCCTGCCGTATTTGGTGAAGCAAGGCGGTCGCTTGAAAGCAGAGAGCCGATTTTTGTAAGCGGCAGGGTATCTACAAAAGAGGACGAGCCTGCCAAGATAGTTGCAAATTCGGTAATGCCTGCACAGCAGTATACAGATTCACTGCAAAAATTTCCGTTGTATATAAATATGCCGACAAGCGACGACGGTAAAATAAATAAACTGAAAGAGATTTGCAATACACCCACGGGCAGCACGCCTCTGTTTATAAAGATAAGCGATGCAGGCAGAACTATAAGGCTCAAAAGCTGTCCGACTATTTGCGCGGATATAGAAAATCTTGCGCAGCTGCAAAATATTTTTGGCAAAAATAACGTTGCATTTTCTATAAAGACATAATAACACAGTGAGGTGTTTTAAATGGATATTTCAATAAGATCAGAGGTATGCAGATTTGTAAATTTTGCCATGCAGCAAAACTATGTACCCTGTATATACAGCATAGTTGTTTCAAACAACGGCGATGAAGCCGTCAGCGGACTTGTTTTGACTGTGTCTGCCGAGCCTGATTATGCTGATATGCTGACAGTACAACTGCCTGCAATAGCCGCACACAGTTCATATGAAGTGCGCCCTGTTCCTTTCAAGGCAAAGGCTGAGTTTCTGTATTCTATTACAGAAAAACTTACCGCACAGCTCAATATTTCTGTCATAAACGGCGATACTACAGAGGCAAGTGATGTTATAGATGTTGAACTTCTTGCCTTTGACGAGTGGAACGGTACAAATTATATCCCCGAAATAATAAGCGCATTTGTTACGCCAAACTATCCTGCTATAAGCGGCATAATTTCCGCGGCAGGGGAGTACCTTAAAAAATGGACAGGCGATCCGTCGTTCACAGGCTACCTTACGCAAAATCCAAACAATGTTCGCAATCAGGCGGCTGCGATATATTCCGCTTTGCAGGATATGCAGATAACCTATTGCGTTCCGCCCGCAAGTTTTGAAGCAACAGGTCAAAGGGTACGCCTGTGCTCCGATATAGTGCAGAACAAACTTGCAACTTGTCTTGATCTTACTTTGCTTTTTGCAAGCTGTCTTGAAGCAGTTTCCATACACCCCATAATAATTATTCTTCAAAGTCATGCATTTGTGGGTCTGTGGCTCAATGAACAGACTTTTTCGGAATGTGCCGTTGACGACGTTTCGGCAATAACAAAGCGCTGCGCCGAGGGCATTAACGAAATTGCTCTTATAGAATGTACAGATGTAGTTGCAGGCAGGAGCATTTCTTTTGAGCAGGCTGAAAAAGATGCTCTGTCAGCGCTTGCAGATACAGCAAAATTTGAACTTGCCATTGACGTTAAGCGCAGCCGCGGCGGTGGTATACGACCTATTCCTCAGCGTGTATTGAATAACGGCATATATCAGCTTGCCGAAAATACGGTTACAACGGACAACACTATTCAGGACACAAATGCCCCACAGCAGCTTGTAAACGACGGCAGGATAGCTTCTTCTGAAAATGCCGCGCCGCTTACCAAGCAGCAGATGTGGGAAAGAAAACTGCTTGATCTAAGCCTTAGAAATTCACTGCTGAATTTCCGCGCAAAGAAAAACTCGGTTCAGCTTATGATAGCCGACCTTTCTGCTTTGGAAGATAATCTGGCGTCGGGCAAAGCGTTTACAATAATGCCTCAGCCGAGCGACTGGGCAAGCACCATTAAAGACAGCGATATTTTCGATACCGAAAATGATAAAGATCTTATCACCACCATTTCAGAGTCTGAATTTAAAAATCAGCGTATACGCTCCTTTGTAAGCGAGAGCGAGCTTGAAAAAAACTGCAAGGCTCTTTACAACGCTTCAAAGAACAGCCTTCTTGAAAACGGCAGCAACACTCTTTATCTTGCGCTTGGTTTTCTTCGCTGGTATGAAACTGACAAGAGCGAAAAAGAGCGTTATGCGCCATTGGTGCTTGTACCTATAGACATTATAAGAAACGTTCAGAGCAAGACCTATAAAATAAAGATACGCGACGAAGAAACGCAGATGAATGTTACTCTGCTGGAACTTTTGCGGCAAGACTTCGGTATAGACATATCGGGACTTGACCCGCTGCCAACTGATGAAAGCGGAGTTGACCTGCAAATGGTGTTCAATACCGTCCGCCACGCCGTTATAGATAAAAAACGCTGGGACGTTGTAAACTATGCATTTATCGGTCTGTTCTCATTCAGTCAGTTTATAATGTGGAACGACCTGCGCAACAGAAGTGATGACATCGCCTCAAATAATGTGGTAGCAAGCCTTATTTCGGGCAAACTTGAATGGCAGCCAGAGCAAAGCGATATTACTGCCGAAACGCTTGACGAACGCATAAAGCCTTCTGACCTTGCAGTACCAAGCAGTGCCGATTCTTCTCAGCTTTTAGCAATATGCCTCGCGGCGCAAGGACAAAGCTTTGTTTTACACGGACCGCCCGGAACAGGTAAATCTCAGACTATCACAAACATGATAGCAAACGCTTTGTACCACGATAAGACAGTTTTGTTCGTTGCAAAGAAAATGGCAGCGCTTTCGGTCGTTCAGAGCAGGCTTGAAAAAATAGGTCTGGGCGCATTTTGTCTGGAACTTCATTCAAACAAGGCGCAGAAAAGAGCAGTGCTTTCTCAGCTTGACAGAACTATGGAAGTCGGCAGGATAAAGCAGCCCGAGCAGTATCAGCAGACCGCAGACAGGCTTTATGAAATACGCACTCAGCTTAACAGTGTTATGACCGAGCTGCATAAAAAACGCAAAAATGGTCTTTCGGTTTATGATGCAGTCACTATGTATGAAACATATGCCGATCATAGCGGAAAACTTGAAATAACCAAACAGCAGTACGATTCCATGAACGAACAGACGGTTCAGACTTGGAAAGATACCACATCAGCTTTAAAAAGTGCGGCGGAAGAGTTCGGCACAGTTTATGGTCACCCGTTGTCAGGCTATGGCAGGCGCGATTATTCCATAACTTTGCGGGATAAGTTTTCGTCAGATCTTGCTAACGGCGAAAAGATCGTAAACAGCTTTAAAGAAAGTCTGAACGCTGTATGCCAAGCTCTGAATTTAAGCGGCTGCAACAGCAGGCAGATGTGCAAAGACATATCAGACATATGTGAAATATCTGTCCGCTGCCCTGTAATTATAAATGATATTCTCAACGGCAGTGCAGAAGGACAGAGAACTGACTATATTTTGTCGCTTATAGACAACGGCAAGCAGTTTGAGACAGCCACGCAGGAACTTTCACAGATATTTGAAAACAGCGTGTTTGGTCTAAACGCAGAAAATATGAAGCTTGAATGGAAGAAAGCATCTTCAAGCTGGTTTATTTCAAAGGCAATAGGTCAGGGCAAAACGGTAAAACAGCTGAAACTTCATGCCAAAAATGCCGACAGCATAAGCAAAGAAAACTGCCCAGAGCTTATTGAAAAGATGTGCCACCGCGAAGAGCTTTATAAAAAGATAACTTTGGCAGATGTAAGTATCACAAGCATTATCAAAGAAGTATGGCTCGGCGAAAACACCAACTGGCAGCAGGCAGAGAGCATTATAAACGATAACATTACCGCTCACAGTATTCTTAAAGAAAACGGCATTTCGTGTGAAAGTTATCTCGCACTGAAAAACATCGAACTTGCACAAGACTATATTGAGAAGTTTAGCACGCTCGCGCAAATCTATGACACCTTCTGTGCAGAATACAATGCCGCGCCTGATAATGAAAACTGGCTTTCTGAGTGTGAAAAGCGTTATTCACAGTGGCAGCTTTATGTTGACAAAATAAAAGAACGTTCACAGCTTTTAAGAGCTATGGACAATGTAAACAGCGCAGGTCTGCCGCAGCTGTGCACAGCCCTTGAAAACGGCACTGTCACAACCGATGATATGTGCGAGAGCATGCTGTGCGCTTTGGGATATTCCACTGCCGTGTATGAAATTGAGGGCAGCAGCGTTTTGTCTTCGTTCAGCGGCAGAAGTTTTGAAGACCTCATAGCTAAATTTTCTGATGTTACAGATGAATTTCGTATGCTTACAATAAATGAGCTTGTCGCCAAGCTGTCGGCAAAAGTGCCGTTCTCGGGCGGTCAAATGGCTGGTTCTTCCGAAATAGGCATACTGCTCAAAGCCATTAAATCGGGCGGCAGACTGATGCCCATAAGAAAACTGTTTGACAGCATACCCTCGCTTCTGCACAGGATCTGCCCATGTATGCTGATGAGTCCTATCTCGGTGGCGCAGTACATAGATCCGTCTTATCCTAAGTTTGACCTTGTTATATTCGACGAGGCTTCACAGCTGCCTATAAGCGAGGCGGTCGGAGCGATAGCAAGAGGCAGCAGCGTTATAGTTGTCGGCGATCCGAAGCAGCTACCGCCTACCAGTTTCTTCTCGGTAAGCCATGTTGACGAGGAGAACTATGAAAAAGAAGACCTTGAAAGCGTTCTGGACGACTGCCTTGCAATTTCCATGCCGCAGGAACACCTGCTCTGGCATTACAGGTCGCGGCATGAGAGCCTTATAGCATACAGCAATGCCCGTTATTACGACAATAAGCTGTATACTTTCCCGTCGCCCAACGACCTTGAAAGCAAGGTTACTTTGGTGAAAGTTGACGGCTATTACGACAAGGGCGGCACAAAGCAGAACCGCGCCGAGGCGGAAGCAATTGTTAAAGAGATAGAACGCCGACTTGACGATGAGGAGCTGCGAAAAGAGAGCATAGGCATTGTTACTTTCAGCATTGTGCAGCAGGCGCTTATTGATGACCTATTGACAGACAAATTCCGCGAAAGACCCGAGCTTGAACAGCTTGCCGATCAGCTTTATGAACCGCTGTTTATAAAGAATCTTGAAAATGTTCAGGGCGATGAAAGAGACGTTATTCTTTTCTCAGTAGGCTATGGTCCAGACAAAAACGGCAAAGTTTCTATGAATTTCGGCCCTATCAACAAAGACGGCGGCTGGCGCAGACTTAACGTTGCAATATCCCGTGCCAGAAAGTGCATGACAGTATTTTCAACTATAACTTATGATATGATAGATATGTCGCGTACATCGTCAGAGGGTGTTGAGGGGCTTAAAGGATTTCTTGAATTTGCTCAAAAGGGCAGAGCCGCTCTTACCGTTCACAGCGCGGCAGAGGAAAGATCGCAGCGCTGTATAGAAAAGCTTGTCGCAGCCGAGATTGAAAAGGCAGGCTATGCGGTAAGATGCAACATAGGCTGCTCGGAATGTAAAGTAGATATAGGCGTTATAGACCCCAGAAACAACAGCGAATATATCTTAGGCATAATGTGCGACGGCGACAGCTATAAACTTGCAAAGACCGCAAATGACCGCGATCTTTCGCTGCCGTCAGTGCTGCGCGGTCTGGGCTGGAATTTGATCCATATATGGTCGCTTGATTGGTTTGACGACAAGCAAAAGGTCATGAAGACAATTCTTGCCGCCATAAATGATGCTCTGAACGGCAGCGTTGAGCAGGAGGTGCAAAAGGCAAGCATTTCAGTAAGTGAAAACAGCTTTGCCAAAGATACCGGGATTGAGGAAACAAGCGACAGAGTTAAGAAATTTGCAATGTTTACGCCTGCCGCAGTCGGTACGCCGACAGATCTGTATTCACCCGGGTATGCTCCAATGCTGAAAAAGACCATGAGCGACGTTATAAACGCTCTCGCACCCGTAAGCAGGAAAACCTTGTTCAAACAAACTCTTGCGGCTTTCGGCGCACCAAGAAGCACTGCCAAAGCAGATGCATACCTTACAGATATTCTCGGAAGTCTTGACTGCACCATTACGAAGTCAAATAATTCTGCATTTGTGTGGAGCGATGACGTTACGCCTGAAGATATGAACTATTTCAGAATGGCAGACGGCGAAAAACGCCCGATAGACGATATATGCGCCGAGGAGATAGCCAATGCCGCTATGTATGTTCTTGAAAAACAGCT
>CANRDG010000021.1 GCA_947629275.1 uncultured Clostridia bacterium
TTAATATCGACAATGCAAACAGCCGTTTGTCGGCAGCGGCTACAGAGTATGACAAGCAGATAGCAGAGCTTGATATATGGTACTACACATATCTTCGCGACAACGATGTATACAAATGCACCGCCGAGGATTATATGTATGACTTTCTGAAAGATTATCTTCCACAGTATTACGATGCAGACTATCAGAACGCGACAGAGCTTTACTATGTAAAGAAAAACATAATAACTTATGAAAACGCCGATAAAGGCTCACCGGATCAGATATCTGTAGGCGAATACAAAACCGCTGTAAACAAATACGCTGTATACAACTACATGACAGAAAACCACATTGAGACAAACGTTGCAGATGAAGAAAGAGATACTCTGTGGATGCCGTTCAAAGCGTCTGTAGCGCTGGTTACTTTCATAGGTATTCTGGTTGTAGTAATAGCGGCGCACTCGGTGGCTTCGGAGTTTTCAAACGGCACTATTAAATTTTTGCTGATAAATCCCGTAAAGCGCTGGAAGATACTCGTTTCAAAATACTTCACCGTGCTTTCTATGGGATATATAATGATAGCCATAACGTTCGTTATCTCGCTGCTTACGTCTATGATACTGTTCGGCGCAGACGACATAGGCGCGATGTACATAACTGCAAGCGGCGGAGAAGTAAGCGCTGTGAACGGCATTTTGTACATGGCTAAGAACTATCTGCTGGCAAGCACTTCGGTAGTGGTAATGGCAACAATGGCGTTTGCTATATCGGTGCTGATGAAAAGCTCTGCGTTCGCTATCGGTATCAGTATGTTCTGCCTGCTCTCGGGCAGCGGCATAGTGCTTATGCTTCAGAGCATGGGCATGAACTGGGCAAGATACCTGATATTTGCAAACCTCGATCTTGCTGCGATAGCAAACGGCACTTCTTCTTTCATGTATCAGACGGTAGGCACTGCGCTAGCTGTTATAGCGGTGCATATGGTAGTATTCTGGCTGATAGCATGGGACGGATTTACGCGGCGCGAAATATAGAAATCACGGGGACACCCCGAACTGGTTTCCCCGTGTGCCCTCGCACATAAATAAATTTACCCGTCGGACTTTGAGGTCTGACGGGTATTTTTTATGATGCATCGAGAGTTTGTTTTTTGCGCTTGTCTTCAACTGTGAAACCATTTTCACCTACCGACAGCACAAGCACTTTTTCTTTTTCCGATGCTCCAGACGTTTCCGAAGCGCCGTTTACTAAAATATAGTCTGACAGCATATTTTCAAGCTGCGCAGAGATAGTGTGCCGTATCTCTCTTGCGCCGAAAACGCCCCTGCCGCTTTGGGCGAGTTTTTCAACGATATCCTCGCCGTATTCCAGACTGATATTCATCTCCGCCGCTCGACTGCATAGCTGCCTGAGCATTCCGTTTGCTATACTTCGCAGGCTCTCTTGCGACAGCGGCTGAAAAATTATCTTTTCGTCAATGCGGCTGAGAAGTTCGGGCGAGAAAAACTTTTTCATCTCCTCCATATAGGTCTGCGACTGCTTTTCGTAGGAATTTTCAAAACCAACATGGCTCTTTGTTTCCCTCGCGCCGATGTTTGAAGTCATTATTATAACGGTGTTTGCAAATGAAACCTTTCTGCCGCCGGTATCGGTAACGAAGCCCTCCTCCAGTATCTGCAAAAGGATATTGAAAACATCGGGGTGAGCTTTTTCTATCTCGTCAAAAAGCACTATCGAATACGGCTTTCGCCTTACCCTCTCGGTAAGCTGACCGCCTTCCTCATATCCTACATAACCGGGCGGCGAACCTATCAGCCGCGATACGTTGTGACGCTCCATATACTCCGACATATCAAAGCGTATAAGGCTTTCGGAGCTTGAAAACATAGCCTTTGCAAGTGCTTTTGCCAGACTTGTCTTGCCAACTCCGCTTGGTCCTAAAAACACAAAAGAACCTATAGGTCGCTGCTCGTTTCTAAGCCCCGAACGCGATCTTCTTATCGCCGCCGCAACAAGAGAAACAGCTTTGTCCTGACCTATAACTTCGCGTTTCAGTTCGTCCTCCAGCCGCAAAAGCCTGTGACCTTCGTTTTCAGTCATGGTATCGGCTGGTATGCCCGTTTGCGATGACACCACCTGCGCTATATCCTTCGCAGTGATGAGCGGCTTCATTTTGCTGCCTGCCACCTGCAAAGTAAGCGCTTCAAGATAGTCCTGCTTTGTTATCCTGCCGACAATATAATCAGAAAACGCCTTTGAAACAGCCTTTTCCTCACTGCGTTCCTGCTCTCGTATACGCACTCTCGCACACGCCTGATCTATAAGGTCAATTGCCTTGTCGGGAAAATATCTGTCAAAAACATATCTTCCCGAAAGTTTTACAGCGCTTTTTACAGCCTCGTGGGTTATCTCAACTCCGTGAAAATTTTCATACCTCGGCACAAGCCCCTCTATTATCTCCTCCGTTGCCTGCTCCGAAGGCTCTTCCACTTTCACAGGCTGAAAACGCCGCTCCAAAGCCGCATCTTTTTCTATATATCGTCGGTATTCGTCAAAGGTCGTCGCACCTATTATCTGAAGTTCCCCTCTTGCAAGCTGAGGTTTCATTATCCCTGCCGCATCAATAGCTCCCTCTGCCGCTCCTGCGCCCATTATAGTATGAAGTTCATCTATAAAAAGAATAATGTTGCCGTCGGCTATGGCTTCTTCAACGCACTGTTTCAGGCGTTCTTCAAAGTCGCCGCGGTATTTTGCGCCTGCAAGCAGCTGAGTCATGTCAAGTGAAAATATCCGCTTGTCGGAAAGCCCCTTTGGTACTCTGCCCTCGCATATTCTCTGCGCCAGACCCTCAACTATAGCGGTCTTTCCTACCCCTGCCTCGCCCACAAGACAAGGGTTGTTTTTGTTGCGGCGGCAGAGAATTTCAGTAACTCTTTCAAGCTCTTTGTCCCTGCCTATCACGGGGTCAAATGCGCCGCACACGTCCTGCCGCGTAAGCTCACGTGCATAACGCAAAAGCTTCTGCGTGCCGCCGTTTTTTGCAGATGAATATTCATCTTCGCGCGCTCCCACTGCACATTCCGAAAGCAGCCGCGACATATTCACCCCAAGGTCGCGCATTATGCTTACGGCGCAGCAACCGCTTTGTTTTAATATAGCGGCAAGTATATGCTCGCTGCCTGCAAGCCTGTTTTTTGCCTGAGCGGTCATCACCTTTGCGTTTTCAAGAATTTTTTCTGCGGTAGGCGTTATATCATCGCAAGTCAGTTTGCATGGCGTTCCGGTGCCTATGGCTGTGGTTATTTTGTCTTTTACCCTTTGCGACGTAAGACCGCACCTTATTAAAATAAGGCACGCGGTGCTCGAACCCTCGTCCAGTATCGCCCACAGTATATGCTCGCTTCCCACATAGGTGTGTCCTATGCTCCCTGCAAGCGTAAGCGAGCGTTTTAATATCTCCTTTGCCTTTTTTGTAAAGCCGTCGGTATTGAATTCATTGAACATACTTGCTCTGCCGCCGAAAATGCCTGAAGGCGGCGTTCTCCTTTCTTGGTTGGATAAGTCACAAAAGCAGTTTTGGCAAAATTTTATAAAGTATTCCGCCCACGCGCTTTGCCGTCTGAAATATTATATTCGCAGGACAAATTTTCCTTTCCTTATTTTTTAAAGCGGCTGTTAAGATAAGCAAAACTGCCTGTACTTTCGGCAAAAGCGCACCGCACTGTAACACATTTTAAGCGACGGCATAAATTATACTATAAGCCTTGCTTAACGGAAAACCGCACGGCTGGCTTAAATCATTACAAAGGAGAACTTCTTTATGAACTGCAACGGCTTCAACGGTTACTGGTGGATAATAATCCTCATAATCATCATCGCATTTGGTGGATTCAGCAACGGCTACAGCCTCAACGGCTGCGGCTGTGGCTGCGACAATGGCTGCGGCTGCAACAACAACGGCTGCGGCTGCTGATCGCACAGCACCTAAGAACACGGCGCGTAACAACGCCGTGTTTTGTTTTGTACAGACTATAGAAAAAGAGCATTGCTCCAAAACAGAAGCAATGCCCATTTTTTTATTTAAGGCGGAAATTTCACTCTATAGCGGTAACGGGGACTTTGGTAACAAAGCCGCCCTTATCATAAAACAGTTCTCTTATCGCGAGCGCGCAGCCCGACAAAAACCTCTGCTTTTCATCTATAATACTGAGTGATATCTTGCTTGCCACAATGCTGCCGCCTATGCGCTCGACCGCAGGTATAAGATACGCATTCATCTTTTCTTCATCTGCGAAAATATTGTGCAGCACCAGCTTTTGCGGGTTTGTGGTAAAGTACAGATTATTCAGCAGCACCGCCATCATGTCAAGCGACTCGTTCATTATCGCAAGCGTTCCCTCGTCTTTATTCCTGCACGAATCGCGTATAGCGTCCATGTCTATCTTTGAAGAGTCGCCGCCGAGCGTTTTATACAAAAACGGCGTTTTTTCCATGCTGAATATCCTTGCAACCTTTTTTATCATCGCGTTGGGAGAAAGCTCTGTCCTACAGCAGCCCTTTCTTCCGCAGTCGCACACTTCCGACGACTTCGGATCTATTATTATCCTGTCCACAAAGTCGGTTCTGTTGTCGTATGAAACTATCGGGTCGTTAAGATTCGTAACTACAAAGTGCATAGAATCGCCGCACTGCAAAAACGCTATGTTCCTGCGCTCGGCATCCTTTACCTTTAAAAAGTCTATGTTAGCCATAGCCATTCCCTTGACCGAGTTATCGACCACCACCGGCAGAGAATACTCTTTCTCAAACAGCTTGCGCAGCGGCGAATAGTCTGCCGCGCCGTTCACTATAGGTATATTCATGCGCTTGAACATACCAGGGTAAACGCCTATACCTATACCCAAAAGCTGCTGTGGGTCTATGTAATTGTCGTTTATTATATCTTTCACTGACTTTTTTATAAAGTCGGAAATATCGCCGAATGTAAACGAATCGTTTATCGCAAGGTTTCTTTTGTCAAGCACAGCGCCGGAAAGCGTTGACATACCAACGCTTACATTTGCACATTCTATGGCAATGCCTATCGTGAACCTGAAATTGCTGTTTACATCTATAAGTATCTTTTTTCTGCCGCGCGGCGTTTTCTCGGCAACGTGTTTGTATTCGCCGAGTTCTACTATTATTCCCTGCTCTATCATCTCGTTCGTGATAATAGTAACCGCTGCTCTCGTAAGCTCCAAAGCCCCTGCTATGTCTATTCTTGACGTAGGCCCTCTCTGTTTCAATATCTTCAAAACATGCATACGGTTTTGTCTTTTAAGGTCAAGTTTGCTTATTCCGTGCTGTTCCATTTTACTCTCCATTCAGCCGCTTTTCGGCAGTAGTCTGCGATATGTCTTCACCGCTTTTGCAAAATGCTATATCCCTTTGCCGCCGCAGTAAAGTATGCATTTATATTATACATTAAATTTATTAACACATAATGAACGTATTATTAATCTTTTGACTATTTACAGTTTGTTAATATTTATTTTGTCGTCTATAAGACCTATTATCCTTGCCGCCGCGACCGATACGGGTCTTTTCCTGCTAACGGCTATGCACACTTGCCTTTTGGGAAGCTGCCTGTCCAGCTTTAGTTCAAACAGCCTGCCGCTTTCTATCTCCTCTTTTGCAAAGCCGCTCATTACAAAGCCTATCCCTAAGTCTCTTTCCGCAAACCTGACTATAAGCTCAGATGTTGCAAGCTCTATTTCGGGTACTATCTCAACTTTGCACTTACTTAAAAACTCGTCGATGCTGCGGCGCGTGGACGTGTTCTTTTCAAGAAATATAACCGGAAGTTTTTCCAGCTGCGAAAGGCTTATAACCTTGTCTTTAAGATATTCAAAACGCTTGCCTGCAACGAAAATGTCGTTTATCTCGCCGCATTCAAAAATGCTTATATCGTCGTGCATATCAACGGGCGTGCTTACTATGCCGAGGTCTATGCTTCCCTCCCTCAGCGAAAAAAGCGTTTCGGGCGTCGGACCGTTTGACACGCTTATGCGTATGTTGGGGTACTGCTTGTGAAACTGCTCCAGATACGGCAGCAGAAAAAATTGCAGCGTCATGTCCGATGCGCCTATGCGTATCTCGCCGCTTTCCATGCCCAGCATTTCGGAAAGCTCCCTCTCGCCCTGCTCTATCTCGTCAAAAGCGCGTTTTACACGGCTGTAAAATACCTCTCCCT
The DNA here is from genome assembly GCA_947629275.1 of uncultured Clostridia bacterium. Classification (GTDB taxonomy): domain Bacteria; phylum Bacillota; class Clostridia; order Oscillospirales; family Ruminococcaceae; genus UBA7477. The sequence goes on from CANRDG010000021.1 coordinate 6,215, forward strand.
CGGCGGTCAGCTTTACGCCCTTTGAAGTTCTGAAAAACAGCGCGCACCCCAGCTGCCTTTCAAGCTGTTTTACGGACTGTGACACCGCAGGCTGCGATATGAAAAGCTTCTGCGCTGCCAGTGTTATGCTGCCGCAGTTTGCAACGCAGTAAAAGGTCTTGCAATGCTCTAAATTTACGGTCATAATCTCACCTTATCTTAAAAAGTTTTGACATACAATATAATTATACTACAGCGTTTGCAGCAAGTCAATACACATTGACATACGCGTTTTAAAGTGGTATAATTTTATTTGGGTGCAGAAAAATTTGCACCTATCAAACAATGAAACTTGGTGGTAATTATGTCAGATACTAAAATGACTATGACACAGAAAATACTCGCCCATGCGGCAGGGCTTGAAAAGGTAACGCCCGGGCAGCTTATAATGGCAAAACTTGACCTTGTTATGGGCAACGACATCACTGCTCCCGTAGCTATGAACGCATTTGAAAAAGCAGGCTGCAAAAGCGTTTTCGATAAAGACAAGATAGCCCTTGTAATGGATCACTTCGTGCCGAACAAGGACATCAAGGCGGCACAGCAGGCAAAGCAGTGCAGAGAGTTTGCCGGGAGGTTTGATATAACCAACTTTTACGACGTTGGCAAAATGGGTATTGAGCACGCGCTTATTCCCGAGGCAGGGCTGTGTGCGCCGGGCGAATGTATCATAGGCGCAGATTCTCACACCTGCACTTACGGCGCTGTGGGGGCGTTCTCAACGGGCGTAGGGTCTACCGATATGTGCTATGGCATGACGACGGGCAAGCTGTGGTTCAAAGTGCCCTCCGCGCTGAAAATTGAACTCAGAGGCAGGCTGCCTAAGTGGTCTGCGGCGAAGGACATAATACTTCATCTGATAGGCATGATAGGCGTTGACGGCGCGCTTTACCGCTCTCTTGAATTTTGCGGCGACGGCGTTTCAACTCTTTCAATGGAGGACAGACTTTGCATATGCAACATGGCTATAGAAGCAGGCGCAAAGAACGGCATTTTCCCCGTTGACGACATTTGCAGAAAATATATTGCGGAAAGAACGGACAGAAAGTACACCGAATTTTCAGCTGATGAAGGAGCGCAGTACGACAGGCATATAATTATAGAGCTTGACAAAATAAAGCCGACGGTAGCGTTCCCTCATCTGCCGTCAAACACAAAAACGTTTGACGAAATAGGCGATATTAAGATAGACCAGTGCATTATAGGCTCTTGCACCAACGGCAGGATCGAAGATATGCGCGCCGCAGCCGAGATATTAAGCGGCAGGCAGGTTGCCGAAGGGGTGCGCTGCATAGTAATACCCGCAACACAGAAGGTATATCTGCAAATGATAAAAGAGGGCATTACAGAAGCTTTGGTAAACGCAGGCTGCGTGGTTTCAACGCCGACGTGCGGACCTTGCCTTGGCGGTTATATGGGAATACTTGCGGAAAACGAAAGGTGCGTTTCAACTACAAACCGCAACTTTGTCGGCAGAATGGGTCACACCAAAAGCGAGGTATACCTCGCATCGCCTTACGTGGCAGCCGCAAGCGCGGTAACGGGCAGACTTTCCTGTCCGCAGGATATTATTTAAGGAGGCACGGCTATGAAAGCTGACGGAAAAGCTATAAAATACGGAAACAACGTTGATACTGATGTTATAATCCCTGCAAGATATCTCAATACCTCCGATCCGCAGGAGCTTGCCGCCCACTGCATGGAGGACATAGACAAAGATTTTCACCAAAAGATGCACGAGGGCGACCTTATAGTCGCTCAGGCAAATTTCGGCTGCGGTTCTTCAAGAGAGCACGCGCCCATGGCTATAAAAGCGGCAGGCGTTTCATGCGTTATAGCGAAAACTTTTGCGCGAATATTCTACCGCAACGCTATAAATATAGGTCTGCCTATTATAGAATGTGCAGAAGCTGCCGACGGCATTGACGACGGCGACCGCGTTACGGTTGATTTTGACACGGGCGTTATCACTAACGTTACTAAAAATGAAACATATCAGGGGCAGCCGTTCCCCGAGTTTCTGATAAACATCATAAACAGCAGCGGTCTGCTGAACACCCTTTGAAAGGAGCTCAGGTCATGACAAAGAAGATAGCCGTTATTAAAGGCGACGGAATAGGTCCCGAGATAACAGCACAGGCAATAGCTGCGCTTGACAAAGTCGCCGAAAAATTCGGGCACAAGTTTGAATATTCTTATGTACTTATGGGCGGCTGCGCTATTGATGAAACGGGCGAGCCTCTGCCGAAAGAGACCGTTGACATTTGCCTTGCCAGCGACAGCGTTCTGCTTGGCGCGGTGGGCGGCCCGAAGTGGGATAAAGGGGAGGGCTCAAAACGCCCCGAGGCAGGGCTTTTGGGGCTTCGCAAGGCGCTGGGGCTTTTTGCAAATTTAAGACCTGCACGGCTTTTCGCACCTCTGAAAGATGCCTGCCCTTTGAAAGACGAGATAACCAAAGACGGTCTTGACCTTATAATAGTGCGCGAACTTATAGGCGGCGCGTACTTCGGCGAGCGCACAACGGTGACTGAACACGGAGTTACCACCGCTAACGACTGCATGACCTACAGCGATTTTGAAATAGAGCGCATAGCACGCGTGGCTTTTGAGCTTGCAAGAAAACGCCGCGGCAAGGTGACCTCGGTTGACAAGGCGAATGTGCTTGATACCTCGCGGCTGTGGAGAAAGATAGTGCATGAAGTTGCTAAAGACTACCCCGACACCACGCTTGGCGATATGCTTGTTGACAACACCGCCATGCAGCTTGTTCACTGCCCCTCGCAGTTTGATGTTATCGTTACCGAGAACCTGTTCGGCGATATTCTCTCGGACGAGGCATCTATGATAACTGGCAGCCTCGGTATGATACCGTCTGCTTCTCTGGGTGAGGGAACGCTGGGTCTTTACGAGCCTATACACGGCTCTGCGCCCGATATTGCAGGCAAAGACATCGCAAACCCGATAGCCACTATTCTTTCGGCGGCTATGATGCTTAAATACTCTTTTGATATGCCACAGGCGGCTGAGGCTATAGAAAATGCAGTTGCTCAGGTGCTTGAAGAAGGCTACCGCACCGCCGATATAATGTCGGCAGGCTGCAAACAGGTTTCATGCTCGGAAATGGGAAAGCTTATAGCAGAAAAAATATAACTTTCAGAAAAGACCGTTTTTGCGGTCTTTTTTTGTACTTATAAAACGGCTGAAAAATATTTTTAAAAATTTTTCGTTTAAACTATTGACAGAACGCTCTGAATGTGTTATTCTGTATATATCAGATATACACAGTTTACAAAATATCTTGTAGTAAATTATATTGACGTTTTGTACAATGGCAGTGCCATGCAATTGTTACAATTGATAAAATTGCCGAAAATCGTGAAAAATATGTAAATTACTATTGCAAATATCCTGCCGCTGTGGTAAACTGGTGTTAGAAGTTAGATGTAAGAGGTTAGAGGTTAGAAGTGGTTTTCTGACTGTTGTGCGAAGCCGTAATTTCTGCGGTTCAGATAGAGGCAAGAGGCAAGAAATTGCTTTTTATAGTTTAGCGCAAGTTTTTTCAAAATGCTCATCTTGCCTCTTGGTAAATCTCAGGTATGAAAAAACGCCGCAAAGCCTTAGTAAACATTTCTTACTTCTAACTTCTGATAGCGCAACTATAATTTATCAACAATTTTTATAATGGAGGTATTCACATGACAGATGCTTATCCGCCGAATGAGAAAAACGTTCTGGAAGTGCGCGGACTTTCAAAGCAGTACAAAAAGGGCGTTTACGCAAGCGAAAAGGTGTCGTTTGACATACGCGCAGGCGAGGTGTTTGCGTTGATAGGTCCAAACGGCGCAGGCAAAACGACCACAATAAGAATGATAGCCACGCTATTGAAAGCCACCGAGGGCGATGCTCTGGTTGCAGGGTACAGTATTCTTACCGAACCCGGCAAGGTCAGGGAGAACATAACCTATCTTCCCGACGAGGCAGGCGCTTACAAGTCGATGACGGGCATGAACTATCTGAAATTTATGGCAGGCATATTCGCGCCCGACAAACAATCAGCCGATGAATACGTTAAACGCGCCGTTGATATGTGCGGTCTGGGCGACAGGCTGGGAGACAAGATAGGCAGCTACTCGCGAGGAATGATAAGAAAGCTGCTTTTGTCGCGCGCGGTAATGTCGCACCCGAAGCTTGCGATACTTGATGAGCCTACAAGCGGTCTTGACATACTCAACGCGCTGGAGATAAGGCGCATGATAAGAGATCTTGCGGCTACATATAAAATGGGCTTCCTGCTGAGTTCTCACAATATGCTTGAAATTGAATTTGTAAGCGACAGGGTGGGCATTATAGCAAACGGTCATCTGCTGAATGTCGGTACACCTGCGGAACTGAAAGCACAATACGGCGTTGATAACCTTGAACAAGTATTTGAAAGGGTGGTGAAGGATAATGAAATTCATGTATCTTCTGAAGAAAGAGCTTAAAGAACTTCTTACCCCGACTACTATAGTGATACTTATACTGTGCGTTTTCGGTCTTACGGCTCTCGGCTCTATTATGGACAGCGAAATTGAAGAAAGTTCGGAGGACACGGGCAAGATAAACATCTGCGATCAGGACAAGGGTACGTTTTCGAGCGCGATAATAGATGCTATGAAAGCCGCAGATTATGAAGTAAACGAAGTTGAGCTTACCGGCGACGACTATGTTCAGCAGCTGAAAAACCTTGATCTTACAAGCGTTGTAATTATTCCGCAGGGCTTTGACAAGCAGATGCAGGATATAATAGCTTCCGGCGCAGGGGTAGAGCTTAAACCCGTTAATATTGAAATGGTATCTCGGCTGGAGAGCCTTTCGCTAACAGGTAATTTAGAAGACGGCTCGATGATGGCGACAACGGCTATAGACAGCGCGGTAAAGACGGTGGTATACTCAAAAATGGGCGTTACGCCCGAACAAATGGCAATGCTCGAAGCTCCCGTTGCACTTAAAGAGACCACGATAGTCGGCGACAAGCAAGCTGAGGCATCTGCTACAATGCTTTCTGCATACGTTATGATGTCATCAATGTTCGTGCCGATAGTTATATTCCTTTTGATAATATATTCTTCGCAGATGATAATGAACGCGGTGGCTACCGAAAAGATAGACAAAACTCTTGAAACTTTGCTGTCCGCGCCCATAAGCAGGCTTTCGGTACTGCTTGCAAAAATGACAGCTGCATCGGTCGTTTCGGCTCTGTACGCCGTGGCGTTCCTGATAGGCTTCAAAGACATGATGGGCGGCATGACAGATACTATCTCAGGCGCTATAGATTCCTCTGTTGTATCTCAGCTGGGTCTTGACCTTTCAATGGGCGGTTACATAATGCTTGTAGCGCAGATGTTCTTATCGCTGCTGATAACACTTGCGGTATCGCTTATTCTGGGCGCGCTGGCGAAAGATGCAAAATCATCGCAAACGCTTTTGCTGCCGATAATGGGCATGGTAATGATACCTTACATGATATCGATGTTTACGGATATAAGCGCACTCGGTCCGTTTAAGTGGGTACTTTACGCAATACCGTATAGTCACACATTTATGGCGCAGACTAACATTATACTGAACGATATGCCTGCATATTTCGGCGGACTTATCTATCAGCTTGTGCTGCTTATAATCTGCATGGGCTGTGCCGTGAAGATGTTCACATCAGACAAAATCTTTACGCTAACCTTAAACTTCGGCGAAGGAAAAAGCAAGTACGCCAAGGCAAGAAAAAAATTCGGCGTTAAACAATGATCTGAAAGGAAGCAATTTTAATGTTCAAAAAAATATTGTGTGCTGCTGTGGTGCTGACAATGTGCCTGTGTACGGCAGGCTGCTCCGATAAAGACAATTCGTCTTCGTCGCAACTGACGCAGGCGGATAGTTCTTCGGCTGCCGATACGACCGTTACGACCACCGCCCCTGAAAGTTCTTCTCAGGCGGAGACGACGAACGACAGTTCATCTCAGCCGGAGCCGCAGGAGAAAGAAGCGGACATCACCCCTGCCATGTGGAAAGTCACGGGCGAAAAGGGCAACACTGTTTATTTTCTGGGCTCTATGCACGCGCTTGACGACAGCTGCTACCCTCTTCCGAATGAGATAACCGATGCTTATAATGCCAGCGACAGCCTTGCGGTGGAATGCGATATTTACGCATATATGGGCGACTTTGCGGCGCAGTTGGAGCTTGCGCAAAGCATGATGTATCAGGACGGCACTACTATTGCAGATCACATAGATGCGGATCTTTACGAGTCTGCAAAGCAGATACTTACCGACGAGGGGTTGTATATGTCGCTCTTCGATGTGTACAATGTTACTATGTGGTACTCTATGATGGAGTCGGCGATGATGACCCACGCAGGGCTTGACAGCAACAAGGGTATCGATATGCAGCTGCTCACCACCGCTCACGAAGAGGGCAAGGATATCATTGAGATAGAGTCTGTAGATTTTCAAAACGAGCTTTTGTATTCTCAGCCCGATGAGCTGAACGAGTTCTTTTTAGAGACTTACGTTTACTATTACGAAGACCAGTGCGAGGAACTTAAAAAGACTTTTGATTTGTGGAAAACGGGCGACATGAAAGAGTATCTCGAAAGCGACGACGAACTTGACGGCGTTGACATTGAGATAAGCGACGAACTGCAAGCCATGATAGACGAGTACAACAAACAGCTGCTCGACGACCGCAACAAGGGCATGATCGAAAAAGCAAAAGCCATGATAGACGGCGGACAAAATGTGTTTTACGTTGTCGGCGCTGCGCATTACTACGGCGATCAGGGTATTCTCAAAGGTCTTGAAGATGCAGGCTACACCGTTGAAGAAATTCAGTACGACTAAAATCTGACTGCTTATAAAAAACCGCTCTGCTTTGGTGCAGGGCGGTTGCTTTTTACTGTTTGTAATCCGCGTGATCTCCTCGCGAGAGGTCAATGTGATAGCCTATGCTTTCCATACGTTTGGCAAGGTCTTTAAGGGCATCTGCGCTTTCGCTGCCGGTAGAAATTTTGCCGTCGTACAGCATATATTTTTTCCTTACCGACATGGGCGAAAGGTTGGGCATTACAACATTTGCGCCGGCAAGTATACCGCGCTCTCTGCCCGTGCCGCTGGCCGTGCCAAGAGCCGTTGTGGCAGGTATAAGCGCGTGCGGCAGCATGATTCTTGATAGAGAAAGCAAAAACACAGTCAGGTCAACATCGCCGCTTTTCTCCTTTGCAAACGGCGTATCTTTATGTGGTATGAACGGACCTATACCCACCATATGCGGCTTCAATGTGCCCAGATAAAGCATATCCTCAGCCAGATGTTCAGCCGTCTGAAAGGGCGTGCCTATCATCATTCCTGCGCCCGTCTGGTAGCCGAGTTCTTTAAGCTGCAAAAGGCAGTTCATGCGGTTTTTAAGGCTCATGCTTTCGGGATGAAGTTTTGAATAGTGCCACTCATTCGCCGTTTCGTGCCGCAGAAGATACCTGTCAGCCCCTGCCTCGCGGTAAGCTTTATATTCCTCAAAACTTTTTTCACCTATCGAAAGCGTAACACAGCAGTCGGGGTGAAGTTTTTTTATACTGCTTACAATGTCGCATATCTCGCCGCAGGTGTAGTGAAGGTCTTCCCCACCCTGCAAAACAAACGTGTGCAGACCAAGCTGACTGCCGTGCTCGCAGCATTCCAAAATATCTTCCTTTGTAAGCCTGTAGCGTTCGCATTTAAGATTTGAGCGCCGTATACCGCAGTAATAGCAGTCGTTTTTACAATAGTTTGAAACTTCTATAAGGCCTCTGATATACACCGATTTCCCGTAAATGCTCTGAGCAATTGCGCGCGCTTTTTCGGCTGCATATTCCGCATCTTTTTCGGTATATGAAGATATTAAAGATACAAACTCCTGCTTTTCCAACAGCTGTTTTTCCAACTTGTCTAATAGAGATATATTGTCCATATTCGTTCACGCTCCGTAAATGCTGTCAAGCGGCAGAGTTGCTATGCCGTTTAAGCTCTCGTCTGCACGTCTGCCTGCAAGATAGTCATAATAAGCCTGACAGCCTATCATAGCGGCATTGTCGCCGCAGTATTTAAGCTCGGGAAGATACAGCTTTATACCACGCTCGCCGCAAGCTTTTTCCATAGCCGCCCTTACGCCGCTGTTTGCAGAAACGCCGCCCACCACCGATAGCTTTTTAAAACCGTATCTGTCGGCGGCAAGCATGGTCTTCTGCACAAGTATATCGCACACGGTTTTTTGATAAGACGCCGCTATATCGCACTGCGAAAGCTTGTCCTCCTCGCCGCGCTGCTGTGCGTTGTGAACGAGATTTACCACCGCAGTTTTAAGTCCCGAAAAAGAAAAGTCAAACTCGCTGCCTGCCACTTTCGGGTGCGGAAAAGAATATGCCGTCGGGTCTCCTTTTTTGGCGGCTTCGTCTATATATTTTCCGCCGGGGTATTCAAAGCCTATCATTCGTGCCGCCTTGTCAAGAGCCTCCCCTGCCGCATCGTCACGTGTTCTGCCCAAAACAGAAAACTTTGTGTAATCTTCAACATGAACAATGTTCGTATTTCCACCGCTTATAACGAGGCAAAGGTAGGGCGGCTTCAGCTCGTGATGAGAAATATAATTCGCCGCTATGTGCCCTGCTATGTGGTGCACAGGTATAAGCAGTTTGCCTGCCGCCATAGCAAGTCCCTTTGCAAAGCTTATGCCGACAAGCAGCGCGCCTATAAGCCCCGGCGCATACGTCACCGCCACCGCATCAATATCTTCAAGAGTGCAGTCTGCATCTTCCAGCGCTTTTTTTGCAACGGCATAAATGCTCTCACTGTGCATACGCGAGGCTATCTCAGGCACAACGCCGCCGTACAGCCTGTGCATATCTATCTGCGTTGCAACAACGTTTGAAAGCACATTAAGCCCGTCCTCAACAATTGCGCAAGCCGTTTCATCGCAAGAGCTTTCTATAGCAAGTATCTTCATTCTATCACTACCCGTTCCAAGTATTTTGTCATAAGGTCGGCGTCCTCTGTGGGCTGTTCGTAAAAGCCCCTGCGCGTACCGACCTTTATATATCCCATGCTCTTGTACAGCATTATCGCCGCCTCGTTGCTCTGCCGCACTTCAAGAGTTATAAACTCCGCGCCTTCGGTCGCATTATCTTCAAGAGCCTGCATAAACGCCCTGCCTATGCTCTTTCTGCGGTGAGAAGCCTTTACACCGATGTTGTTTATATAGCACTCCCCCGCTATCTCTCGCATATCCGCAAAACCGACTATCTCTCCGCCTGCCTGCGCTACCAAGATAGTTGCGCTCTTGTTTTCAAGCTCATCCGCAAAAGCCTGTTCGCTCCACGGCAGTGTGAAAAGCTCTTTTTCAATAGCTGCCACCTGCGGTATGTCTGCGGCCGTCATTTTTCTAATGGTAATCTCATTCATCGCTATTCTCCAGCAGTGCAGCGTATATCTCGCTTTTTGAAAAGCCGCTTGTTTTGGCGGTGTGCTTTGCCGCATCTGCTTTTTTCATGCCTTTTGCAACAAGGGCTTTCGCCTGCTGTATTGCATCTTCCAAAGTCTCGGCGGCTGCCTTTTCTTTGCAACCTTCTATTATAAGTACATACTCGCCCTTTGGCAGCTCGTTTTCGTAACGCTTGACCGCCTGCGCTATCGTAGTTCTTATCACCTGCTCGTGAATTTTAGTAAGCTCACGGCAAAGCGATATTTTCCTGTCGCCGAAATATTTCAGCATATCGTCAAGCGTCGCCCTCAGCTTGTGCGGCGCTTCGTAAAAAATAAGCGTGTCGGGAATGTTAGCGGCGTTTTCAAGCTGTTCAAACCGCGAAGGTCTGTTCATCGACAAAAAACCCTGGAACGAAAACCGCGATGTGTCAAGTCCGCTTATCGCTAGTGCAGAAATCGCCGCGCTCGGGCCGGGTACTACAACTACTTCAATGCCTAAGTCTGCACAATATTTCACCATTTCTTCGCCGGGGTCTGATATGCACGGCATACCTGCATCGGTAACAAGCGCACAATTCTCGCCTGCAATTATCCTGTTCGCGACCGCCTCGCAGCTCGGCTTTTTGTTGTGCTCGTGGTGGCTCACCAGCGGCTTTTTTATCTCCAGAAAATTTAATAGCTTCGCTGTAACTCTCGTGTCCTCGGCGCACACAAAGTCAACCTCTTTAAGCGTTTCCACCGCGCGGTATGTAATGTCGCCAAGGTTGCCTATCGGCGTGCCGACTATATAAAGCTTTGCCTTTTCGCTGTCCATGTTTACCGTCTTTCTCCCCTTTTTATTACATCTGCCGCTATCTGCTCCAGCTTTGAATATTCGTCCAGCGCCGAGCAGCTCGCGCGTATCTTAGCGCTGTCGGGCAGCCCTTTTACATACCATATAACGTGCTTTCTCGCCTCTCGCATACCGTGCTCCTCGCCGAGGGTATCACAAAGCATTCTCGCGTGCCGCAGCATGACCCTCATGCGCTCTTCAAGCGGCGGTTCGTGCAAAAGCTCGCCCGTTTCAAAATAATGCTCCACCTGCTCAAACACCCATGGTCTGCCGTAAGAAGCCCTGCCTATCATGACAAGGTCGCAGCCCGTTTCGCTGTACATTCTTTCGCAGTCAAGCGCGGTTTTAACATCGCCGTTGCCTATGACGGGTATCTTCACGCTTTCCTTGACTTTCTTTATAATATCCCAGTCAGCCTCGCCGCTGTAAAACTGCTTTCGCGTTCTGCCGTGCACCGCCACAGCCTTTACGCCTGCCGTTTCAAGACCCTGCGCTATAGATACGGCGTTTATGTTTTCCTCGTCCCAGCCTGCGCGAATTTTAGCGGTAACGGGGCAAGAGGCGTTTTGCACAGCCGCTTTTGCAATTGCGAATGCCGTTTCGGGCGTTTTCATAAGCGCGCTGCCGCCGCCGTTGTTTACCACCTTGGGCACGGGGCAGCCCATGTTTATGTCGATTATGTCGGGCGAAAACTTGCCGAGCAGCTGCACCGCCCTGCCGATATATTCGGGTTCTTCGCCAAAAAGCTGTATCGCCATAGGTCGTTCCGCCTGCGTTATAGTGCAAAGCTCGTCGGTCTTTCTGTCGCCGTAGCACATACCCTTTGCAGATACCATTTCGCTTACCAGATAGCTCGCGCCGTACTCTTTGCAAAGCGTTCTGTACACCGTGTCAGCCACCGATGCCATTGGCGCCAAAGCGGCAGTCTTTTTTATGATTACGCTGCCTATGTATATGTTTTCGATTTTCTTCATGCAAATATCACCATGCTTATATTGTAGCACA
>CANRDG010000022.1 GCA_947629275.1 uncultured Clostridia bacterium
GATAAGTACCCACAGCAGCTTACCGACAGATACGGTATCTCACTTGAAGATCTTCCGAACGACGAAGAGCAGATGTCAGACTGTATGGCAGGGTATGAACTTCTTACGCGTATAGGCAAAAAACGCGGCTTTCTTATATCAGGGGGAGAGATAAATACAGAGCGTGCGGCTGCCGCAGTGCTTGATGAATTTCGCGGCGGCAAGATAGGCAGATTTACTCTTGAAAAGCCTGCGGAACTGGAGTAGATATATGGAACTTCACGATTTTGATAAAGAGTTTTTTGAAAAATACGGCGTTGTATGCGGTGTTGACGAAGCAGGCAGAGGCCCTCTTGCAGGTGATGTTTATGCCGCGGCAGTGATACTCGATAAGGATACCGTTATCGACGGCGTAAATGACAGCAAAAAGCTTTCCGAAAAGAAAAGGGAACAGCTGTTTGACGAGATATGCCAAAAGGCAGTAAGTTGGTGTGTAGCTACCGCTTCGGTAGAGGAGATTGACCGACTGAATATCCTGCAAGCCGCCATGCTTGCCATGAAAAGAGCCGTCAGCGGTCTTAAAGTAACGCCGAATATCGCGCTTATAGACGGCAATAAGCTTCCAGACCTTGATATAAGCGCACAGTGCGTTGTTCAGGGCGATGCAAAGTCGCAGTCGATAGCCGCCGCATCTATACTTGCAAAAGTTACGCGTGACAGATATATGAAACAGCTTGCCGCAAAGTACCCCGATTATGATTTTGATAAGCATAAGGGCTACGGCACAAAGCTGCATTATGAGATGCTCGATAAGCACGGCGTGAGCGATGTTCACAGAAAAAGTTTTCTTAAAAAGTATCTGAAAGCCAAAGCTGAGGAAGAACAGAAATGACCGCTGACAATCAGATAATAGGCGCTTTCGGTGAAGAATATGTAGCAGAGTTTTTGAAGCGGCACGGCTATGAGATAGTAAAAAGAAACTACCGCGTAAAGGGCGGAGAAATAGACATAATTGCTAAAAAAGGCGATATGCTCGCATTTGTTGAGGTAAAAACACGCCGCCGCGGCGCGCTCACTTCGGGCGAGCAGGCAATAACAGCGGCGAAGAAAAAGTTTTTGATACGCACCGCAAAAAGGTTTTTGTCACAGCAGGGCGAGGGGCTTTGCGGCAGGTTCGATGTCGCTGCCATAGTCATGGATAAAGATAATAAACGCGTCGCCGACCTGAAATATTACGTTTCAGCATTTGACGCGAGCGAATAATGAAAGGACGAAGTATATGTTTTACAGAAGTACCAGAAACAGCGATATAAAGGTGTCTTCCGCGCAGGCAATAGTGCAGGGCATCTCTAAGGAAGGTGGACTTTTTGTTCCGTCCGAGATACCCAAGATCTCGCAGGAGGAACTCTCGGCTTTGGGCAAAATGCCGTACCCCGAGAGAGCGGCTGCGGTTTTCAAAAAGTTTTTGACCGACTTTACCGACAGCGAGATACAGCATTGTGTTGAAAGCGCGTATACCGATAAAAACTTTGATACCGCGAATATCACAGAGCTTAAAAAGTTGACCGGCAGCGCATATGTTTTAGAGCTTTGGCACGGCCCTACATGCGCTTTCAAAGATATGGCTCTGCAAATTCTGCCGTACCTGCTCACCACATCAGCAAAAAAGACAGAGCTTGATAAAAAAATAGTCATACTTGTAGCAACTTCGGGCGATACGGGCAAAGCCGCGCTGGAGGGCTTCAAAGACGTTGAGGGAACTTCTATAATAGTGTTTTACCCCGTTGACGGCGTTTCGGCTATGCAGAAAAAGCAGATGACCACGCAGGAGGGTAAAAACGTCGGCGTGTGCGCTATAAAGGGCAACTTTGACGATGCCCAGAACGGAGTTAAAAAGATATTCACCGATAAAAACGTTGCAGATAAGCTCGCCGCAAACGGCATGATGTTCTCGTCCGCAAACTCTATAAACTGGGGCAGACTTGCACCGCAGATAATTTACTATGTTTCATCGTATGCACAGCTGGTCGCAAACGGTGAGATAAACATGGGCGATAAGATAAATATCGTCGTTCCTACGGGCAATTTTGGCAATATTCTGGCGGCTTTCTATGCAAAGCATATGGGAGTGCCGGTAAATAAGCTGATATGTGCCTCCAACTCAAACAATGTGCTTACAGATTTTCTCAATACCGGTGTTTACGACAGAAACAGGCATTTCTACACAACAATTTCGCCGTCAATGGACATACTCATTTCTTCAAATCTTGAAAGACTGCTCTACCACCTCAGCGGCGAGGACGACAGCGCAGTAAAAGACTGGTTCGGCAAGCTCGCACAGTGCGGAAAATATGAGGTCAGCGACTTTGTAAAGACTGCTCTTAAAGATGAATTTTATGCAGGCTTCTGCGACGACACGCAGACCAAAGAATGTATTAAAGAGCTGTTCGATAAGTATTCATATACCTGCGATACACATACAGCGGTCGCAGTAAAAGTGTACATGGATTATGTAAAAGAAACGGGCGACAACACCAAGACCGTTATAGCCTCTACCGCAAGCCCGTATAAGTTCTCAGGCTCGGTGCTCGACGCAATAGGCGCTTATGACGATAGCAAAGACGAGTTTGCGCTTGTTGATATTCTGGAAGAGAAATCCGGTCTGTCCGTGCCGCAGTCTATCAAAGCACTTAAAGATAAAAATATACGTTTCAACGATGTTATCAGCAGGGAAGAACTTGAAAATTACGTTACCAAGCTTCTCGGCGTGTAATGTAAAAATGTTAAAGCCGCCCAGTGACGGACGGCTTTGAGATTAGCTTCTTGCCTTGAAAGTCATGCAGCAGGTGGAATCGCAGTTTTCGGTGCATTTGCAATCACTGCTTACGCAGATATTGCCAGCCGTGCATTCCTTGCCGTGCTTGTTGTAAACGCAGTTCTCGACCTTGCAGTCGATACCGTATATCTTGTTGCTATCCATAATAATACCATTCCTTTTTAGATTTTTTCAGGAATTTGCTAAATTTGTTTAACGTGCCGATCACCATGAATTGATGTCTGCAAAGATATTATGTGCAGACCGCTGTTTCATATTCGCTGACAAGTGTGTAAAGCATTTTCCTTTACAGTATAAATTTGAGGTGTTTTAATGTCATTATTTGTTATCGCAGATCTGCATCTGCCGCTCGGCCACAATAAGCCGATGGATATTTTCAGCGGCTGGGACAACTACGTCGAAAGGCTTGAAAAAAACTGGAGAAGCGCCGTTGCAGAATGTGATACTGTGGTAATTCCGGGCGATATTTCGTGGGCTATGAAGCTTGAAGACAGCGATAAAGACTTTGCGTTTTTACAATCTCTGCCCGGTACAAAAGTCATTATGAAGGGCAACCACGATTACTGGTGGACAACAATGAACAAGATGGAAAGCTTTTTGCTTGACAGGGGATACGACAGCATAAAAATTGTGCATAATAACTGCTTTAAATATTATGACCACGCCATATGCGGCAGCCGCGGCTGGATAAACGAAAAAGGCGAGCAGGCTGACAAGAAAGTCCTGCTGAGAGAGGCGCAAAGGCTGTCAGTATCAATAGAATGTGCCTTAAAACAGTGCTTGAAACCGATAGTTTTCCTGCATTATCCGCCCGTGTACAACAGTGACAGGAACGATGAGATGCTCTCGGTTTTGAAAAAATATAATATAAAGCAGTGCTTTTATGGGCATATACACGGCAGCGGCGCAAAGTTTGCCGTCAACGGTGAATATGACGGTATAGAGTACAGGCTTACAGCAAGTGATTATCTACAATTTGCTCCGCTGTGTATCGACGAATTTGTGCATATCGACAATTTGAAAAAACAGGTATGGAATTTGTAAACAATATGTGATATAATTATTTGGATAGTTTATTTTGATTTGTATATTTATATGATTTTTATGGAGGAATACAAAAATGAGTCTGACAAACACAAACAAAACCGCCGTTAATACTTACGAGCTTGAGGTAGAGATACCTGCCGATAAGTTTGAAGAAGGCGTGCAGAAAGCCTTTTTGAGAGCTAAGAACAAGATAAGTGTCCGTGGTTTCAGAAAGGGAAAGGCAACAAGAAAGATAATAGAAAGGGAATACGGCGAGAACGTTTTTTATGAAGATGCAGTAAATCTGCTCTATCCCACCGCCGTTGACGAGGCTGTTGCAGAGGCGGGTCTTGAACTTGTTGACAGACCTTCCGTTGAAGTTACAGATGTAAGCAAGGAGCAGGGCGTTAAGATGAAAGTTACCTGCACCACCAAACCCGAAGTTGTAGTTAAAGATTATCTCGGTATAGAAGCCGAAAAAGTTGTCAATGCTGTAACAGATGAAGATGTTGACAAGGAGATAGAAAGACTTCGCGAAAAGAACGTAAGAATTATAGACGTTGACGACAGACCCGCCCAGGACGGCGATATAGTTGTTATAGACTTTGAGGGCTTTAAAGACGGCGTCGCTTTTGAGGGCGGTAAGGCTGAGAAGTTCGAGCTTACTCTCGGCTCGGGTCAGTTTATCCCGGGATTTGAGGAAAAGGTCGTAGGTCACAGCATCGGCGAGGAATTTGACATTGACGTTACTTTCCCCGAAGATTATAATTCCGAAGAGCTTAAAGGCGCTGCGTGCGTTTTCAAGATAAAGCTGCACGAGATAAAGGGCAAGGAGCTTCCTGAATTTGACGATGATTTCGTTAAGGATACTTCCGAATTTGATACCGTTGACGAGTTCAAGGCGGATATTAAGACAAAGCTTGAAAAAGAAGCCGAAGAAAAGGCTGATTCAGAGTTTGAGCAGAAGATATTCGATAAGGTAATTGAGAATATGGAAGCCGAAGTTCCCGATTGTATGTATGAAAGCAGAGCAAGAGAAATGGCTCAGGAGCTTCAGGGCAGACTTTCTTCGCAGGGTATATCTTTCGATATGTACTGTCAGATAACAGGTCAGAAGCCCGATGATATAATTAAGACTTTCAAAACTCAGGCAGAACCGCAGGTAAAGCTTCGCCTTGCTCTTGAAAAGATAGTGGAGCTGGAGAACATAACAGCTACCGACGAAGAGGCAGAGGAAGAGATCAAAAAGATCGCCGAGAATTATAAAATGGAAGTCGATGAGGTCAAGAAGTATATAGCCGCCGAGGACGTCAAGAAAGATGTCTGCGTAGGCAAGGCAGTTGATCTTATCAAAAACTCTGCAAAAGCCAAGTAAACAGTAATTTCGCTCGCAGCAGCTTTGCGGCGGGCGAATGTTATATTTCAGTTTATACAGTTATAAATAATTTTTAGGAGGCAAACTATTATGGCGCTTGTACCTTACGTTGTAGAACAGACTAGCAGGGGAGAAAGAAGTTATGATATTTTTTCCAGACTGCTCAATGACAGGATAATAATGCTTTCCGACGAGGTGAACGATACCACCGCGAGCCTTGTTGTGGCGCAGCTTTTGTACCTTGAAGGTCAGGATCCCGAAAAGGATATAGACCTTTATATCAACTCTCCCGGCGGCAGCGTTTCCTCAGGCATGGCAATTTATGATACCATAAAGTATATAAAGTGCGATGTTTCAACTATCTGTATCGGTATGGCAGCATCAATGGGCGCACTGCTGCTTTCAAGCGGTACTAAGGGTAAGAGATTCGCCCTGCCGCACAGCGAGATAATGATACATCAGCCCCTTATCGGCGGCGGCGGCATCTCGGGTCAGTGTACAGATGTAAAGATCCGTGCCGACCATATGCTCAGAACGCGCAATGCCCTTAATGAGATTCTTGCCGAAAATACTGGCAAGAGCGTTGAACAGATAGCCATAGATACCGAGAGAGACAACTTTATGAGCGCTCAGGAAGCTATGGAATACGGACTTATTGATAAAGTGATCGTCAGCAGATAAAGCATAAAAAAGAACAGGAGAAATAACAGATGCCCGGAAATGAAAACATGAAAAGGTGCAATTTCTGTGGAAAAACTGAGCTTAAAGTAAAGAATATGTTTTCCGCAGGCAATGTGCATATATGTGACGAATGCGTTTTGTATTGTTATGATATTATAGAAAGAACCGGCACACTTCCGCTTTCGCACCAAAAGAACCGCAAAAGCAGTAACTCTTCATCGCAGGTCAAGCTTTCCAAACCTATGGAGATAAAGGAAACGCTCGACCAGTATGTCATAGGTCAGGATAAAGCCAAGATCGCGCTGGCAGTCGCAGTTTATAACCATTATAAACGTATAAATCAAATGGGAAGCGAGCAGGACGACGTTGAACTGCAAAAAAGCAACGTGCTGCTGCTGGGTCCTACAGGTACGGGCAAAACGCTGCTCGCGCAAAGTCTTGCAAGAAAGCTGAATGTCCCGTTTGCAATTGCAGATGCCACAACTCTCACCGAAGCAGGCTATGTCGGCGATGACGTTGAAAACGTGCTCACAAGGCTCGTGCAGGCTGCCGATTATGACGTTGAAGCCGCGCAAAGAGGTATAATATACATCGATGAGATAGACAAAATTGCCCGTAAATCGGAAAATATGTCTATTACAAGAGATGTCAGCGGCGAGGGCGTTCAGCAGGCGCTTCTAAAAATAGTTGAAGGTACTGTTTCAAACGTTCCTCCGCAGGGCGGCAGAAAGCACCCAAATCAGGAATTTATACATCTCGATACAAAAAATATACTATTTATTTGCGGCGGCGCATTTGACGGTCTTGAAAACGTCATTAAAAAGCGTACCGAAAATTCCAGCCTCGGCTTCGGCGGAAAGATAAAGAATACACAAAACGAGGACAATATCTTCCATAAAGTTGAGCCTTACGACCTTGTAAAATTCGGCATGGTGCCCGAGCTTGTCGGCAGACTGCCCGTTATAACAGTGCTTGACGAGCTTGACGAAGATGCGCTCATAAGAATACTTACCGAGCCGAAAAATTCGCTGATAAAGCAGTATAAGGCGCTGTTTAAGATAGATGGCATCGACCTTATCGTGACCGACGAGGCAAAGAAAGCTATCGCTGAAAAGGCGCTAAAACAAAAAACAGGCGCAAGAGGACTTAGAAGTATAGTCGAAGGCGTGCTTACCGACCTTATGTTCCGCAGCCCTTCGGACAATACTATAGCCTCAATAACCATTACAGATAAATGCATTACCGAGGGCGCAGAGCCCGAAATAGAGCATAAACCTGTGACCGAAAGCGCACAGTAAAAAATTATCCCTGACAGCATTTGTCAGGGATTTTTGTGTGTTCAGTCCTCAAGCGGCGTGAGCCATTCAAGATCATACGGCGTGCGCTGATATACGCAGTAATTCAGCCAGTTTGCATACATAAGGTTTGCAGATATGCACCAGTTAAAAACCGGCTCGTTGCTTGGGTCGTCATTCGGAAAATAGTTGTACGGCACTTTAATGTCAAGCCCCTTTGCAACGTCGCGCTGATATTCCTTTGCAAGCGTGTCTCTGTCGTATTCCCAGTGGCCGCACAGGAAAAACTGCCTTTCCGCTCTGTCGGAAATAACATGTACGCCTGCTTCGTAAGATTCTGCAACCACGGTAAGCTGCGGTACTTTGTCAATGTCCTCGCGCCTTATTTCGGTGTAGCGCGAGTGCGGACAGTGAAAAACATCGCCAAAACCGCGCAGCAAAAGGCTCTGCGGATATTCTATGTGATGCTTGAAATTGCCAAACATCTTTTCTTTAAGCAAATATTTCGGTATCCCGTAGTGATAGTAAAGTCCTGCCTGTGCGCCCCAGCAAATATGTATAGTCGAATAAACGTTGGTTTTTGACCATTCCATTACCTGTTTCAGTTCTTCCCAGTAATCAACGTCCTCAAAATCGAGCGTTTCTACCGGCGCGCCCGAGATTATCAAGCCGTCATAGCGGTTGTGCTTTATCTCGTCAAACGAGCGGTAAAAGGTAAGCATATGTTCCGCCGACGTGTTTTTTGAAGTGTGCGAAGCCATCTGAACAAGCTCTATGTCAACGTGCAGCGGCGTGTTGCTGAGAAGCCGCAGCAGCTGCGTTTCGGTGGTGATCTTGTCGGGCATAAGGTTGAGAATTGCAATTTTAAGCGCACGAATATCCTGATGTTCCGCCCTGTCGTTTCCTATCACAAATATTTTTTCTTTTTCCAGCGTAGAATACGCCGGCAGATTGTTTGGTATCTTTATAGGCATAAAAATTTTTCCTTTGCTATTTTATATCTATTACTAGTATATCATTTTTTTTGATAAATTTCAATAGTATTTTTATGATAAAGTGATTGACTATCAAACCAAAAAATGTTATAATAAATTTGTATAGCGTTTGAATTTACAGGAGGCGTGTTGCAGACATGGCAAACGACGGTAAACTGATAGTCCTCGAGGGTTTGGACGGCAGCGGCAAATCAACACAGTTTGAACTGCTTAAAAAGTATTTTGAGGACAATAATATTACATATCGCGCAATAAGCTTTCCCGAGTATGACAAACCCTCGTCGGCTCTTGTGAAAATGTACCTTGGCGGAGAGTTTTCTAAAAACGCCGCAGATGTCAACGCCTATGCAGCATCAAGCTTTTATGCCGTTGACAGATATGCAAGTTATAAGCTTTATTGGCAGAGAGACTACAGCGAAGGCGCAGTTATACTGGCGGCAAGGTATACAACTTCAAATGCTATATATCAGATGACAAAACTTGACGAGCAGCAGTGGGACGAGTACCTGAGCTGGCTTTGCGATTATGAGTATGAAAAACTTTGTCTGCCAAAGCCCGATAAGGTCATTTTTCTCGATATGCCGATTGGAATTTCTCAAAAGCTGCTGACAGAACGTTATAACGGAGACGAACATAAAAAAGATATCCACGAAGCAAACGTTGATTTTCTTATGCAGTGCCGAAAAACAGCATTGTATGCAGCAAAAAAGCTAGGCTGGCAGATCGTTCAGTGCGGCAGGGGAGACACGCCATTCAGCATAGAAGCTATAAACAAACAGCTTACCGATATAATTAAATTTTAGCAGCACGAGGTCTGACAGATATATGAGCCTTGAATTTACTGAAATAGATATAAAAGATAAAGAACATATAACATCGCTGCTCAGGCAAAGCGACTTTCAAAGCTGTGAGTATAGCTTTGCCAACAATCTGGCGTGGCGCAGGTTGGCATCTTCGCAAATATGCTTTTATAAGGATTTTTATTTTCTGCGTTCGTTCGATGGCGGCGTTCCTAGGTATACATACCCCGCAGGAAGCGGAGATATTGAAGAGCTTATGCAGCTTTTGAAAGAAGATGCGAATAAGTTTTCTTCGCCGCTAATGCTTATAACCGTTTTAAAACCGTGTGTTGATACGCTTGTAAGTATTTACGGCGATAAGGTCACAGCGGCGGCTGACAGAGATTCTTTTGATTATATTTACGATGCGCAGAAGCTGATAATGCTTTCGGGCAAGAAATACCACGGTAAGCGTAACCATATAGCTAATTTTAAGAAATCGCAGTGGGAGTACAGACCGCTTGAAAAAGAGTTGTTTGATGACTGCATAGCCTTTTCGGCAGAGGAATTTAACGCCGTGAACGCCTATACTTCACATTCGGCAGTCGCAGAGCAGTTCGCTATAGATATTTTTTTCAAATATTTTGACGAGCTGGAGCTGAAAGGCGGTGTGCTTTTCCAAAACGGCAAACTTGTCGGCTTTACAATAGGCGAGCGGCTGAATAGCGATACATTCGTAGTGCATATAGAAAAGGCTCTGCATGAAGTTCAGGGTGCGTACCCGACGCTTTTCAACGAGTTTCTGAAAGCGCAGGCAGGCGATGTGCGCTATGTCAACCGTGAGGACGACGTGGGACTGGAGGGGCTGAGAAAGTCAAAGCTTTCCTACCACCCCGAATATATGCTTGAAAAATTCAGCGTAACATTAAATATATGAGGAGAGATTAAAATGATATATGTTTTTCTTGCCGAGGGCTTTGAGGAGACCGAAGCGCTTACGCCCGTTGACCTTTTAAGACGTGCAGAGCAGCAGGTAACTACTGTCGGTATAGGCACCTGCGTTGTAAGGGGTTCACACGGTATACCTGTAGTTACAGATACCGATGACAAGCAGATAGTTATCGACGAAAATATAGATATGATAGTCCTCCCGGGAGGTATGCCTGGCACTTTGAATCTTGAAAAGTGCGATACCGTGCAAAACGCCATTGACTTCTGCATACAAAACGACAAGTATGTTGCTGCAATATGCGCCGCACCCTCGATACTGGGCAAAAAGGGTCTTTTAAAAGACAAGGATGCCATATGTTTTCCCGGTTTTGAGCAGTTTCTTGAAGGTGCAAAGCTTTCCGAAAACAGCGTTGTTCGCGACGGCAATATAATTACTGCTAAGGGCGCAGGCGTTGCTGTAAAATTCGGTCTTAAACTTGTAGAAACGCTTTGCGGCAAAGAAAGAGCCGACAAACTGCATGATTCGCTCCAGTGTGACTTTTAAGCATTTATGGTAAATAAAAAAGAGCTTAGGCGTGAGTTTCGTGATATGCGCCGCAGTATGGACAGGCATTATAAAATAGATGCCGACAAGCGCATAGCGCAAAGGTTTTTGTCGCTTGACGAGTATAAAAAGTGCGATACTTTGCTGTGTTTCGTTTCAATGGATATAGAGACCGACACGTATGCCATTTTGATGAAAGCCTTTGAAGACGGCAAGACCGTGTTTGCGCCAAAGTGTATCGCAGGCAATGAAATGCGATTTTATAAAATAACTTCGCTTGACGACCTTTACGGCGGCGCTTACGGCATTTCAGAGCCGCACGGAGATACGCAGCAGTTTGAGGGCAGGGAAGAAAACGCATTGTGCGTTGTACCTGCGCTTTGTTACGATAAAAGCGGCTACAGGCTGGGTTTTGGCATGGGCTTTTATGATAGATTTCTTTCAAAGTATTCTGATCTGTATACCGTGGGACTTTGCTATGAGGAGCATATAATGCCTTCTCTGCCGCATGAGCAGTACGATATATCGGTAAAGAAAATAATCACAAATGTTAGAACAATAGATACAGAGGTGTAAAATATGTCTGATAAGGATCTTGACCTTAATAAGATACTTAATGAGAGTTTCAGCAGACTGGATAAAGTCGCAGGCAGCGTGCGCGGCGGCAATATCGGCGACGGCAAAGATAATACAGAAAAGAAAGATCTTTCCGAGATAAGGCTCGGCGGCAGTTCAGAGGACATTCCGTCTGCAAAGTCTGAACCTGCTCAGGAACCTTTGCCGCCTGTTGAAGATGTCGGCGAGACCACGGAAGATACCGAAGAAACTCCGGAAAACACTTCCGATCATGAAGAAAACGAGCCTGTTTCTGACTATTCAGAAGTTGCAGAAGATACAGAATATTCTGAAGATGCAGCCGATGAAGCCGCAGATGATGTCGTATATGTCGACAGCGGTGAATATCACGATGATGAACTTTCTGACGAGGACGACGATTATATCGAGGATTATAAGGACGTTCCCAGTAAGCGCAAACTTGAATTTAACGTAAGACAAGAAGAAACGCACCGCAAAAGCAAGAAAAAGAAGCGCAAAGTAAAGCCCAACAACAGCATATTCACGGGATCTCTTGTGGCAGTAATAGTAATTTCAGTGTCGTTCATACTTTCGTTTATGAGCATACAGTTCGGCGTTGAGTATATCGGTCTTACGAGGAGCGACGAAAGCATTACCTTCGATATTCCCGAAGGCACGAATGCGGGCACTATTGCAGACCTGCTCTATCAGAAAGGAATTATTGAAAATCCAACGCTTTTCAAGCTTGTTATGAAGGTCTCGGGAAGAACGAATGTTGTGCCGGGAAGTATAACTCTTTCGCCAAATATGACCTATCCCAGCATTATTTCCGAGATCGGAAGAAGCCGCAAGGTGTATGAGACCGTAACAATAACCTTTACCGAGGGTACTTCTCTTTATAATGCCGCAAGGCTTCTTGAAGACGAGGGCGTTTGCTCCGCCTCGGATTTTCTGGAGGCATTCAACAGCGATTCAGGCTTTGATTTTGAAAAAGAGCTTACGCTTTCAAACCAGACTCTTTATAAAATGGAAGGCTTCATGTTTCCGGATACATACGAGTTTTATCTGGAAGACGATGCCGAAAATGTAGCCTCAAAAATAAAGCAGAATTTCCAGGATAAAATGACACCCGAGATAATGCAGCTCGTAGATAAGAGCGGTATGAGCCTCTATGAAGTGATAACACTTGCTTCTATCGTGCAGGCAGAGGCGGATACGGAAGAGAATATGAAACTCGTTTCGTCCGTTTTCCTCAACCGCCTTTCTAATCGCGAGCAATTCCCGCACCTGCAATCCGATGTCACCTATTTCTATGTAACAAATACCATAGCAGCTGCTTTGGGTAACAATTCTGTGGCTAATTATGAATATCTGTACAGCACATATTCATGCTACGGTCTGCCTGTAGGCCCTATAGGAAACCCCGGTATGACAGCTATCCTTGCAGTGCTTGAACCCGAGCAAACATCGTTCTGTTACTTTGTTACCGACTCGGTATCGGGCGAATTCTACTATGCTTCCACCTATGAAGAACATCAGGAAAACATCAAGAAAGCAGGTTATTGATTTGGGTAATGTAGATCTTGACAGACTTGAGCTGCTTTCTCCTGCCGGTGATGATGAATGCTTAGATGCCGCGCTGTATTATGGAGCTGATGCAGTCTACCTCGGCGGACAGATGTTCGGTATGCGTGCAGGACCTAAGAATTTCACCTTTGACAGTCTTAAAAATGCCTGTGAAAAAGCGCATAATATCGGCGTAAAGGTCTATCTTACCTGCAATACTGTTCCGCATAATGATGAGATAGCTAAGTTTGAGCAGTTTATAAAGCAGGCTGATGCAGCTGGCGTAGACGCGGTAATTGCTACTGATATTGGTGTGCTCGCTCTTATAAAAAAATATGCCCCCGATATGGAGATACATATTTCCACTCAGGCGGGCGTTGTGAACTATGCCGCAGCAAGAGAGTTTTATAATATGGGTGCAAAAAGAGTCGTAGTCGCACGCGAACTTTCTCTTGAAGAAATTGCCGAAATACGCGCAAAGACAGATAATTCGCTTGATATTGAATGTTTCGTTCATGGCGCTATGTGCGTAAGTATTTCGGGAAGATGTTTGCTCTCGCAGTACCTTGTCGGTCGTGATGCCAACAGGGGAGAATGTGCGCAGCCATGCCGTTGGGGCTATCACCTTATGGAAGAAAAGCGCCCGAACGAGTTTTACCCTATTTTTGAAGACGAAAAGGGAAGTTACATACTGAATGCCAAAGACCTTTGTATGATAGATCACCTTGACAAACTAGCGCAGGCAGGCGTTGCCAGCTTTAAGATAGAGGGCAGGGCAAAGTCGTCGTATTATGTTTCTGTAGTTACAAATGCATACAGAATGGCGATTGATATTTATAAAAATTCTCCCGAAAATTATACATTGCCTCAGTGGATAAGAGACGAAGTTTTCAAGGTCAGCCATAGAGCGTACTGTACCGGATTTTTCTTCGGTCACCCAAAAGAATGTCAGTATTATAATGACAACGGCTACATCAGGGATTATGACGTTGTCGCAATAGTTGACGAATGCCGTGGTGGTATGGTGTATGCCACACAGCGAAATAAATTCAATGTAGGCGATGAAGTTGAAATTTTGGCAAAAGGCAAAAAGCCGTATATTCTTACCGTCAGCAGAATACTTGACGGTGACGGAAACGAAGTTGATACCGCCAATCACGCCATGATGAAGCTTTCTTTCCCGTGCGATAAAGAATTTCCCAAAGGCTCAATGATACGCATGAAAAACTAAACGGTGCAGTTTTGTGAAACGCACCGTTTTCATATATCCAAGTTTTCAGCTTTCTTCATTTGCAAATAATGAAAGCGTGTTGTTTTTGTCGCACAGTCCTAAAAAAATCTCTTTGGCGTTTTTGTAGCCCTGTTCTTTCAGCTGCCTTTTCAGCCATGTCACGTCAAGTCCCATTTTCTTTAAGTTTTCATGAAGTATATGTCCCTCCATGATAACCTCGGTGTTGATAGAAGCTGGTTCCGGGTGAAGCTGTAGATCGGCAGGTGTGGCAGGACGGTTCACACTGTAAGGCATTACGGTCAGTTTTCCGTTGTGTTCAAATACCGCTGTCTGTATCTCATTAAGATCGAAATACCCCTGCTCTCTGCACATCATCATAAATTCGCTCAGATCTAGTTTTGCTTTTTTAAGATTATCGCGATACAGCTTGCCGCTGTCCATTAAAATAGTCGGCGTGCCGTTTATAAATTTGCGCGACCGAGGAAACTTGTTCGTTGTCATACTTAGCGCGACAGATACAGCGCCATAAATCAACATCGCAATTAGCGGCTTCCACGGCTTTTCAAGTTCGGTGGCAAGTTCTGCGGCAATTGAGCCTATCGTTATGCCTGTGATGTAGTCAAAAAAGTCTAGCTGCGCTATCTGCTTGTGTCCCATTACTTTTGCAATTATAAATAATGAAGTTACCGACAGCAGCGATGTAAGCACAAGTTTTACAATATCCAAAAATAATACACCTCCAAGGTCTATTATTTCCGCATGAACGGAATAAATACCTCGGAGGTGTTAATATTGTTGTTATTACAAAATTACATTTTCTCTACGCCAAGTTCGACCTTTTCGCCGTTTATATCCCAAGACTTTGAAAAGCCCTTGACTTCGCCGAATTTAAAGTTGTCGCAAAGAACGTCGTGACCTATAGCCGCTTCGTTGCGCTTTATAATGCCCTCTATCTTTTCGTTTCCGCTGCAATATACGGTTATGTGATCCATAACGTTGAAATCAGCCTCTTTGCGCATCTGTTGTACTTTGCTTATTACCTCGCGCACAAAGCCTTCTTCAATAAGTTCGGGAGTAAGACAGGTGTCGAGCGCAACGGTCGTATCCTGCTCTGAAACGGTGAAGAAACCGTCTTTTTGTATTATCTCAATGAGCAGATCGTCTTTTTCAAGCTTTATGTCTCCCGTCGAGATATTAAGCGTAACAAAGCCCGTTTCGTCAAGTTCTTTCTTAGCCGCCGAGCCGTCTATGCCGGCGAGCGCGTTTCTTATCTCGCCTATCTGCTTGCCGTATTTAGGACCCAGTGTTTTGAGCTGCGGCTTGAAAGAGAACGTCATAAAGTCAGAGACATCATCGCAGAATATAACCTCTTTTAGGTTCAGCTCATCGCGCACTATCTCAGTGAAGAACTCGTCCAGCTTTGCAGGGGCTTTTACATACATCTTCGCTACCGGCTGACGGTTCTTGATGTTAGAGCCGTTTCTTGCCGCTCTGCCAAGCACAACTATCTTCAAAAGTTCTTCCATGGTGTCTTCAAGCTGCGTGTCTATCTGCGCTTCGTTTACCTCGGGAAAAGAGCAAAGGTGAACGCTTATCGGCGCATTTTTGTCTACCGAGCATACAAGATTGCGGTAGATGTCGTCAGCCATGAAAGGTATCATCGGAGCGGCAGCCTTTGCAACTGTAACAAGCGCCGTGTACAATGTCATGTATGCGTTTATCTTGTCTTGTGAAAGCTCCTGCGCCCAGAATCTCTCACGGCAGCGGCGAACATACCAGTTTGACATCTCGTCTACAAAGTTGTCAAGAGCCTTTGCCGCCTCGGGTATGCGGTAGTTAGCAAGGTTGTCATCTACCGCCTTTACCATAGAATTCATCTTAGAAAGAAGCCACTTGTCAATTACCGCCAAAGAACCAAAGTCAAGTGTGTGCTTCGTGGGGTCGAACTGATCTATTTCAGCATACAGCACATAGAACGCATATGTGTTCCACAGCGTACCCATGAACTTGCGCTGACCCTCTATAACTACCTTGTCGTGGAAACGGTTAGGCAGCCACGGAGCTGAGTTCGTGTAGAAGTACCAGCGTATAGCATCAGCGCCAAATTTTTGCAGCGCGTCAAACGGGTCAACGGCGTTGCCCTTTGATTTTGACATCTTCTGACCGTTCTCGTCCTGTACAAGTCCAAGAACTATAACATTCTTGTACGGCGCTTTGTCAAACAGCAAAGTCGATATAGCCAGCAGCGAATAGAACCAACCTCTTGTCTGGTCTACAGCCTCAGAAATGAAATCGGCAGGGAACTGCTGCTCGAATTTTTCTTTGTTTTCAAACGGATAGTGGTGCTGCGCGAACGGCATCGAGCCTGAGTCGAACCAGCAGTCTATAACTTCGGGAACGCGCTTCATCTGCTTGCCGCACTTTTCGCACTTTATAGTTACCGCATCGATGTACGGTCTGTGCAGCTCTATATCGTCAGGGCAGTTGTCGCTCATCGATTTCAATTCTTCAATAGAGCCGATAGAATGCTTGTGTCCGCATTCACATTCCCATATGTTCAGCGGCGTACCCCAGTATCTGTTTCTTGAAAGACCCCAGTCCTGTACATTTTTCAGCCAGTCACCGAATCTTCCCGTGCCAATGCTCTCGGGATACCAGTTTATCGTATTGTTATTCGCAATGAGCCTGTCGCGTACCTCAGTCATTTTAATAAACCATGTGTCGCGCGCATAATATATCAAGGGCGAACCGCATCTCCAGCAGTGGGGATATTCGTGCTCAAATTTCGGCGCATCAAAAAGCTTGCCCTCTTTGTCAAGGTCTTTCAGGATCTCTAAGTCCGCATCTTTTACGAACATTCCCGCATAGGCGGTTTCTTTTGTCATTTCGCCCTTGTCGTCAACGAACTGTACAAACGGCAGATCGTATTTTCTGCCGACCTTTGCATCGTCCTCACCGAAAGCAGGCGCAATGTGTACTATACCGGTACCGTCGCTCATAGTTACGTAACTGTCACAGGTAACGTAATGACCCTTTTTATGCTGCTTTGCGGCACATTCACCCGTGCAGCTGAACAGCGGCTCATACTCTTTGTATTCAAGATCTCCGCCCTTGTATTTTTCTATTATCTCATACGCAGTCTTGCCTTCTTCTGAAAGCTTTCCAAGTACGCTGTCCAAAAGCGCGGTAGCCATAATGTATGTGTAGCCGTCAGCGGCTTTTACCTTGCAGTATTCCTCATCGGGGTTTACGCAAAGCGCAACGTTTGAAGGCAGCGTCCAAGGCGTTGTCGTCCATGCAAGAAAATACGCATCTTCGCCGACTATCTTAAATCTTACAACGGCCGAACGCTCTTTTACGGTCTTGTAGCCCTGCGCTACCTCGTGAGAAGAAAGCGGTGTTCCGCATCTCGGGCAGTAAGGAACTATCTTAAAGCCCTTGTACAAAAGACCCTTGTCCCATATCTGCTTTAATGCCCACCATTCCGACTCTATAAAGTCATTGTGATAGGTAACATACGGGTCGTCCATATCCGCCCAGAAGCCTACAGTACCCGAGAAGTCCTCCCACATACCCTTGTACTTCCAAACGCTTTCCTTGCACTTTTTGATAAACGGCTCAAGACCGTATTCTTCTATCTGCTCCTTGCCGTCAAGCCCGAGCATCTTTTCAACTTCCAGCTCTACAGGCAGGCCGTGTGTGTCCCAACCTGCCTTGCGCGGCACCATATAGCCTTTCATG
>CANRDG010000023.1 GCA_947629275.1 uncultured Clostridia bacterium
CAAATACGCAGGGTATCTATACTGCGGAGAGTGTGGGTCTAGGCTATATCTCAGGCAGGGGCGAAGCATTGACCCTGCGACAAACAACTACTCATGTTCGGGTCACAGCAAGCGCATGACAGACTGCACGTCGCATTACATTCGTGCGGTAGTGCTTGACGAGATAGTGCTTGCGGCTTTAAGGAAAGTAACTGCATACGCGAGAGAACACGCTGATGAATTTTACGAGAAAGTCATGTCAAACGGTGAAGCTGAAGCCAAGAAACGCTTAAAAGAATCTGAACGGCTGAGAGCGAAATACAATTCAAGGCTAAGTCAGCTTGACAGCATTATACGCACTCTATATGAGGACAGGGTGATAGGCAGGATAACGCCTGAGAGATACGATCAGCTTGCCGCAGTTTACGAGAACGAGCAGGCGGACATAAAATTAAAACTTTCGGAGCTTGAAGAAAGGATAGACACATCAAGGCTGAGAGAGGAATGCGTGAATGAATTTATAGCAAAGGCGAAAGAATACGTTGAGATGCAAACGGTAACGCCTGAACTGCTGAGGGTATTCATCAGGCGTATAGATGTATGGGAGAAAGAGGTCAAATACTCACGCACATGCGGCAACCGCATTGACATATGTTTCACCTTCCTGCCAGAAGCATCGACAACGATCAAAGGCGAGTGCATTGAGCTGCTGCCTGCAAACGCCTCAAAAACGCAAAAC
This sequence comes from uncultured Clostridia bacterium, assembly GCA_947629275.1. Lineage (GTDB taxonomy): Bacteria > Bacillota > Clostridia > Oscillospirales > Ruminococcaceae > UBA7477. The sequence goes on from CANRDG010000023.1 coordinate 719, forward strand.
CCGGAAGGATGACCTTCCGGGTTGCATAAGATATTTAATTTCCCCTTAAGGGTGGCGAGGATAGAACGGGGGATACTTTTGTGTGGATTTTCAGGAAGAATATTCTGCCGGTGACGTGAGAGGGAGGCGTGTTTGGGGGAGTGATTGGAGATTTTTTCACTTTGTTTGGCGTTCCAGAATGGAACGCGGAAAAAGAGATATGCACTACAACAAGGGGAGGCTCTCTCTTGCAGAGCGCACGGTGTAAGAGCTTTCGCCCTCTGCGGAGGGCGACGGGGGTTTCACCCCTCGGCCCCACAAGCCTTTGGCAGTTGCGAAGCAACTGTATTAAAGAGCTTGACCGAAAACTTTTAATTTCTTGACATGAATTTAAAAGAAGCAAAACTCCCCTGTTCTTTCGGAACAAGGGAGTTTTTATGTGCTATTACTTTTACTCTATCCCCTCGGTGCGGTAGATGAAGCGTACCTGACCGCTCATGCCGCTTTCTATGCCGGAGAAGTTGTTATACCTTTGCGACACGCTGACGGTCGCTTTCAGCCGCTCTATCAGTCCGCCCAGGTCGCCGTCTATCGCGCCGACTAGCTTTTGTATGCCCTCGCTGTTGAACTGCTTCAGCCCGTCGCTCAACTGCAATGCGCCATCGCGAAGCTGCGTTACGCCCTCGATAAGCGCTGGCACTGACTCTTTCAGCGTGAGTATGCCGTTATTAAGCTCCTGCGCGCCGCTGCACAGCTTTTGCGCGCCTGCTTTCAGGTCGCTGCTGCCGCTTTTAAGCGCTGCCGCACCTGCCGCCGCGTCCGAAACGCCCTTGGTATACGTTTGCAGACCGATATAGAACGTATTATAGCTATCGAGCGATGATTTCAGCTCTATCAGCGATTTTGCGCCCTCCGAGGCGGCTGCAAGCGTTTTCTGCACCTCATCGGAAGCCATATTCTCCGAAATGGCTTTTTTGACCTGCGCTTCAACGTTGTCCGCGACCGTTTTCTTTACCGCAGCGGTATTCATCTGCGTATCGATATTAGAGGCTATGGTATTCAGAATTTCCTGCGTGTTCATCTGCGCGGTGATGTTTGCCTGTATCTGCTGCTGTGCCTGCTCGCTTTGCATTTGCTGATCTACAGCGGCATCTATCTGCGCGGCGGTGGCGCTGTCTATCATTCCTGCCGCTACGGCTTTATCATAGCTTTCTGTATCCATTTTCAGAACATTTTGCAATACCGCGGTTCTTACAGTTTCTCTTACCGCGGCGGTAACTTTTTCGCTCACCTGCTGTTTAACTGCCTCAGTGACCTGCTCTGTTACCTGCTGCTTTACTGCTGCCGTTACCTGCTGAGTTATATAACTGCGCTGCTGATCTATCGCTTTTGTAACGGTATCTAAAGCCTGCTGATACACAGCGTTTTTGTCTAAAGAAGTTATAACTTCGTCAAGCACTTTTGCATAGTTTTCAATGGTGAGTTTCTGCACTTTAAGACCTGCGGCTGCTATCTGCGTATCGGCAGTGGAAAGCAGCGTTTCGAAGACCTGTTTTGCGCCGCCGTTGAGCGTATCGTTATTTGCAGAGAGGGTATTCAGCCCGTCGCTAAGTTGCACAGCACCGTTTTGAAGATCACCTGCGCCGCTGTTTAAGGTATCACAGCCGTTTTTAAGTTCCTGAGAGCCTGCCGCAAGCTGTTCGACCCCACTAGATAGCTCCCCTGCTTTTTCAAGAAGCGTTTCCAGACCGTCATACAGCTGTGCCGAACCGTCGAGAAGCTGATCCATTGCGTCTGTCATTTCTTTCATAGAGCTGTCTATATCTGCCGTGTCGCCGAGGGTCTCAATATCTAGCTTGCTGAAAGGCTCGTTTGTAGCGACCGTTATCGTCATACCGAAAGCAAAATTGCTTACATCAGCGGTTATCTCGATAAATTCGGGTATCTCAAACTGCTCTTTGTCTATCGCGAGGTTTTCCTGAAGCGACGGAAAAGCCATGCCAACCACTGCGGTGCGATCGCCGTCGTTTATCAGCTTGCCGTTGGTAACTTCAACATTTCTGAAAACCTCATTATCTAGAAGCATACCTGTAAGCGTAACGAACGGCACATAAATTTTCTCCTGCCTGCCGTTGACTTCTACCGTTTCATAACTGTTGTTCGTGTAATCAAAACGTATAGTCACCTTGCCGCTCTTGCCCAAAAGTTCCTGCGGCGAAATTTCCTTGCCGTCAAGTTTATATGTGACCGACATACTCACGGGGAGTTCTTTGTTACTGTTGCCCTGATAGTAAATATCGTTGCCCTGCGCTTCCCAACTACCTGCGGTATAGCTTTCATCGCCTTTTACGTTCTCAACGTCCGTAAGCGTGGTACTGTCGCTGAGTTGCTGCGCGCCGAGGGTATTTTTAAGCCAGTCGCTTACTATTATCTTCTGCACGCTGCCGTCTGCACCTGCAAGAACGTAAACAGTTTCATCTTTAACGGTCTCCGTATCTTTCGAAATGGTCTCCACAGAAGTTTCTTTTGCAACTTTTTCGGTGTCTGCCTGCTTTTCGGGAGCTAAGGCATACGCACCGCCTGCCGCCAGCACCGCGCATACCGAAACAGCAAGGGTTTTCAATAATGTATTTTTGATATGTATCATAACAATTACCTCCGTGTGAATGAATTTATCTGCCGTGTTCGCCGCATACCAAGCGTTGTAACGCACACTAGCTTATCGCAAAGCATAAGCAGCGCAGGCAGTCCGAATATTACAGCCACCATGCTTATCACAGCTCCGCGCGCAAGCAGCATACAGATCGAGCCTATCATATCTATATCAGAATACAGCGCCACGCCGAACGTTGCCGCAAACAGCCCCATGCCGGAAACGATTATTGACGGTATAGATGTTGCCAGCGCGGTCTGCACCGCCTCTTTCTTGCTCTGACCGCTTATGCGCTCGGTCTTGTATCTTGTTGTCATAAGTATAGCATAATCGACCGTTGCGCCGAGCTGTATGGTACTTATACATATAGGCGCTATGAACGGCAAACTCTGACCGAGATAATGCGGCAAGCCGAGGTTTACGAATATCGCCTACTCTATTACCGCTATCAGTATGAACGGCAGAGATATGCTCTTTTCAACAAGCGCGATTATTATAAAAATAGCTATTACAGATATAAAGTTCACGACCTGAAAATCGCGTGAGGTGACGTCTATAAGGTCTTTTGTGCAGGGTGCTTCGCCGATGAGCATACCGCCGCTGTCGTACTTTTTCAAAATGGCGTTCAGCTCGTCTATCTGCCTGCCGACTTCTTCACTTGCGACTTTGTAACGCGAATTTATCAAGAGAAGTTCCCATTTATCGCTTTTCAGCACGCTGAGTATCGACTGCGGTATCATCTCCTGCGGCACGCGCGGACCTATTACCGATTCAAGCCCCAGCACATATTTAACGCCGTCTACTTTTTCCATTTCGTCCGTCATGTTTTTGATCGCTTTGGGCGAAAGGTCTGCGCTCACCAAAACCATATGTGTGGAGGCAATGTCAAAGTCTTCCGAAAGCTTGCTGTTAGCTATCATGTACGCCATATCTTCGGGCAGGCTGTCTGCCAAGTTATAATAAACTTCGTCGTTAGTCTTGCTGTAGCCGTAGCAGGCAGGGGGTATTACCAGCGCAAAGGCTATCAAAAACACAGGGAATATCCTCACCGCGCCTTTTGCAAAGCCGTGCATATTTGGTATAAGCGAGCGGTGTTTTGTTTTCTGCAAAGGCTTATCCAGCACCAGAAGCATTGCAGGCAGCACAGTTACACAGCCCAGAACGCCCAGTATTACGCCCTTTGCCATTACAATGCCCAAATCTTCACCCATGGTGAAGGACATAAAACACAGCGCTATAAAGCCTGCTACCGTTGTTACAGAGCTGCCCACGACCGACGTGAGCGTTTCTTTTATCGCGGCAGCCATAGCTTCTTTGTTGTCGCTGAATTTGGTTTGCTGCTCGTTGTAGCTGTGCCACAAAAATATTGAGTAATCCATTGTTACCGCAAGCTGCAACACCGCCGACAGCGCCTTTGTTATGTACGAAATTTCGCCCATAAAATAGTTTGTGCCAAGGTTTAAGATTATCATCATTGCGATACTTGCAAGGAACACGAACGGCACGAGCCAGCTATCCAAAAACAGCAGCATTACCACGCAGGCAAGCACAACCGCTATGCCTACATATATGGGTTCTTCCCTCTCGCACAGGTCTTTAAGGTCTGTTACCATTGCCGAAAGCCCCGAAACAAAGCATTGCTCCCCTGCCGCCTTGCGTATCTCGCGTATGGCTTGCATTGTAAGGTCGGAAGATGTGGAGGTATCAAAGAAAACGGCTATCATTGTTGAGTTTTCGCTGTTGAACTCGTCGTATATGCTGTCGGGCAAAAGCTCCATAGGCACCGAAATATCCGCCAGAGAATCATACCACAACGCGGTGTCAACATGATCTATGCCCTCTATTTTTTCTTTCAGCGCCGCGACGTCTTTCGGCTTCATATCTTCAACTATTATGAACGAAAACGCGCCCTTGCCGAAGTCCTCCATAAGCTCGCCCTGTCCTACCACAGTTTCCATATCCTCTGGCAGATAGGTGAGCATATCGTAATTTATGCGCGTACCCACAATGCCCAGCACCGACGGTATCATAAGCAGCACCGCGGCTATCAGTATGGGAACACGCCATTTTACCACAGCTTTTGCAAATCGCATTTATGCGTCACTCTCCATTTTCGTATCATTTTTTGTTCTCATTACACAGTATATTCCGCTAGTGAAAATTTTTACAGAGACAAAAACAGCCCCGTGCCCAAAAAACAGGCACAAGGCTGCAAATGACTAAATTTCAGACATTTTGCTTTGTTTGTCTGTATTATTTTTCTCTCGTTATACAAAAGTGTTTCTAAGATAAATCAGGATTGGCGAAACATAATATATGCCATCAACACACCTACAACGATAGAGGGAATTAAAGTTATGTATCCCAATATTCTTAAAACAATTCCTATTTTTTTATGTTTTGTCTTATTGTATAGAACTGTTCCAATAATAATAGGAGCTATTCCCATAATCAAAACTATTAAGGCTGCGATCACCAATACAAGCAATAACCCGATAAAAGCCATATTCTCATCCTCCAAATTCCGATCTATCTTATAAACGCACAAAAAAGGACTTGTTTTATTGCGATAGCAGCTGCTCTACCATTTCTTTTTTTAGCACCGTAAGCCGCGCGAACATATCTCGGATATCATCGGACATATTGTTTTTCAGCCAGTTTGAAACTATGCCGAAAGCGAGGCTTGAAAGAAACGATTCTATGACCTTTCTGTCGCTTTCGTCTATCACGCGCTCACCCAAAACGGACGTAACATAGGCGTGAATAACATGGTCGCACACGCGCCACATATAATGCTCGAATATCTCGCGGCTGGAAGAATGATAGATGTGCAGCACCGCGCGCTTGTTCTTCAGACCCCTGTCTATCACCGTTTCAAGGCAGTCCTCAAACTTTTCCACCGTAGGGTAAGCCTGAATTATAAGCTGCGCCTCAGCCTCCACCATATTCTCGATAAGCTCGGGTATATCCTCAAAATAATAATAAAAAGTGTTGCGGTTTATGCCGCAGTCTGCCACGAGGTCTTTCACCGTTATTTTTGAAAGCGGTCTTTCTTCCAGAAGCTTTACAAAAGACTGCTGTATAGCTTTTTTAGTGAAATTCGCCATTCTGTCCTCCTAAAACAGCCCTGCTATCTCTTGGGTGAGCTTGGCTATTTGCGGTACGATAAAATACACTATTGCTACTGCCACCGCCGCATAAACCACGAGAGCCGCAAGAAACTGAAAAATACACCTTGCCGCGCTGAATTTGAAATCATCGCGCACGCCTGCATTCAGCACCAGCGCTTTTGCGTCATTCACCGTTGCGGGCAGCCTGCCGAAGCGTATCTTCTCATCGGCTGAGAGCGCGCAGTTTTTGTTGGGGCACTGCTTTTTGCGCTCGCTGTCGCCGTAATAACCGCCAAAAGATGTATTGCACCGCGGACAACAATCCACGTCCTCGCGCGCAAAACAGTCCTGCACAAAGTTCATATAGGCGCAGCACCATTTTCTTATATTACAGCGGTAGAGGTACCTTACAAGCATAAGCGCCGCCACTATTATAATTACCGCGCAAAGACGTTTTATATGCTCCTCATGTCCTGCCGACTGCGCTATACTGCGCATAACAAGGCAGCACACCGCCGCGCCGCATGGAAAAAGCAAGCACGCCAAAGCCGCTCTTAAAAAGAACGGCTTTTTTGCCCTTGCATCGATAGGTTGGTTTTTTAATTCTTTCATAACTTAAAATCCATCAACGACCTTGCCATGCAGCATAAACTGTATACGAGGGTCATGCTGTTTGATAAAATCTGCGTATGCTCTTGCGGTTTCCCAGCCAACGGGGAAATTCACACCGCCGCTGCCTTTACCTTTTGACTGCGATATATACTCGCCACGCAGGGCTTTCATGTTCTCGTCGTACACGCCAAAGGTGTCTTTGTACACCGCGACATACCAAATATCGCTCAACTTCCACTTTTTATATGCTGCCATATAGCCGTTGGGCCAGTAGAAGTACAAATAACCGTCGGGCGTAACGTACATATTTTTGACATTATCTGCGCCCTGCAATTCTTCGCTCATTTTTTCCATGAACTTTTTCTTTGACTTTTTGTCGACTATCATGCTTATCACAAAAATAAGCACAAAAGCTACAACTATCACTATTACTGCCGGTGGTACGGGTGGCATAAATTTTCCTCCTGTATGTTTTTATTATTACTATTATTACTCTGCAAGACCTGCGGTGATTATTGCCATTTTGTAAACTTCCTCAGCGTTGCAGCCGCGCGAGAGGTCGTTTATAGGCGCGTTAAGACCCTGAAGAATAGGGCCGAACGCCTCAAATCCGCCGAATCTCTGCGCTATCTTGTAGCCTATGTTGCCTGCGTTTATGTCAGGGAAAATAAACGTGTTAGCCTGACCTGCAACGGGCGAATCCTTAGCCTTGGTCTTGGCAACTACCGGTGAGAACGCTGCGTCAAACTGAAGCTCGCCGTCAACTGCAAGATCGGGTGCGGCAGCCTTTACCTTTGCGGTAGCGTTGCGCATTTTGTCAACGGTCTCGCCCTTGCCCGAACCGAGCGTTGAATACGAAAGCATAGCTACCTTGGGGTCAATTCCGAAAGCTTTTGCAGTCTTTGCGGTCTCAACGGCTATCTCGCAAAGCTGGTCTTCATCGGGGTAGAGGTTGATTGCGCAGTCGCCCATAGCGTACTTTTCATCGCCGTTCTCGGTCTCTTTAAAGAGTATGAAGCTGGAAGAAACTATAGAGTTGCCCGGCTTGGTCTTGATTATTTGCAGCGCGGGACGAACGGTATCTGCGGTAGAATATGTAGCTCCGCCCAAAAGTCCGTCAGCCTTGCCCATTTTAACGAGCATTGTGCCAAAATAGTTTGACTTTTTCAGCGCGGCTGTGCAGGCATCTTTATCCATTTTTCCCTTGCGAAGCTCAACCATTTTGTCAACCATCGCATCAAATTCGGGGTATGTTTCGGGGTCGATTATCTCTATACCCTCGATGTCAAAACCGCACTGCTTGGCAGCAGCCTTTACCTCGTCAACATTGCCCAAAAGCAACGGAGTGAGCAGACCGTCGGCTTTGAGCCGAGACGCTGCCGCGAGAATACGGGGGTCGCTGCCCTCGGTGAAAACGAGCGTTCTGTTGTTTGCTTTTAATACTTCGATAAGATTTTCAAGCATATATTTTTCCTCCTAAAGAATATTAAGTATATTTCCATATGGATATTATACACTACTTTTCAGCAAATTGCAATCACTTTTTTGAACAATTTATAAAAATTCGTCACAGGGTATTGACAACAAGCATATTATGTGGTAATATATGAACAGATGTTCAAATGTTCGTTTGAATAAGTGATTACATATTCTTTTAAGGAGGAATAAATATGGCAGACGATATGCAGCTTTGCGAAACACAATGCGTTCACAAAGATATTGTTGAAAAGGTAAAAAAGCTTTTGCCCGATGAGGAGGCAATTTACGATTTGGCAGACCTTTTTAAAATGTTCGGCGACACAACGCGCATGAAAATAATGTACGTTCTGCTAGAATCGGAGATGTGCGTTTGCGATATTGCTGAGATACTGGGAATGACTCAGAGCGCTATCTCTCATCAGCTGCGTATACTTAAATCTTCAAAACTGATAACCAGCCGCCGCGAGGGAAAATCTATAATATATTTTCTTGCCGACGACCATGTACGCTCAATAGTAAACCAAGGCATGGAGCATATTTTTGAATAAATTTTACAAAGGAGTTTTTACCATGAAAAAGACATACAAACTTGAAGACTTAGACTGCGCCAACTGCGCCGCAAAAATGGAAAACGCGATAAAGGACATTCCCGGGGTGAACGACTGCTCTATAAGCTTTATGGCGCAGAGAATGACCATAGATGCGGACGATAAAAGCTTTGACAGCATAATGAAAAAGGCTGTTAAAGCCTGCCGCAAGATAGAACCCGACTGCACGATAATTTTGTAAGGGAAGAAATGATATGACAAAAAGTCAGAAACGAAAGCTGCGCGACATACTGCTTTGCGCGGCGATATTCGCGACGGCAACGATACTTTTGAAAGTGCTGCCGTCTGCTGACAAGATACCATGGTGGGCTGTGCTGGTGATGTACCTCGTGCCATATCTTATAGTCGGCAGAGGTGTTATAACAAAGGCATTGCGAAACATAGCTCACGGACAGATATTTGACGAAAATTTTCTTATGCTTTTAGCTACCGTTGTAGCTATGATAATTCGCGAATACCCAGAAGCTGTGGCTGTTATGCTGTTTTATCAGATAGGCGAACTTTTTGAAAGTATTGCGGTAGGCAGGTCGAGAGGATCTATCTCTTCGCTTATGGAGCTGAAGCCCGATACTGTAAATCTTGTAAAAGACGGCGTTATAACCGAGGTATCTGCTGAGGACGTTCACGAGAGCGACATAATACAAGTAAACGTCGGCGAGCGCATACCGATAGACGGCGTTATAATCGAGGGAAACACTTCTCTAAACTGCGCGGCGCTGACGGGAGAGAGCATACCCGTTGACGCAAACTGCGGCGATAATGTAACAAGCGGCGGCATAAATTTGACCGCTATGATACGCATAAAAACGACCTGCGAATTTTCGCAGTCTACCGTTGCTCGCATACTGGATCTTGTGGAAGCTGCATCGGAAAAGAAAAGCAAGAGCGAAGCATTTATCACGCGGTTTGCAAGATACTACACGCCTGCGGTGGTAGTTGGTGCGCTGATTTTGGCTGTGATACCCTCGCTGATAACGGGTCAGTGGGCAAAATGGGTACACCGCGCGCTTATATTTTTGGTAGTTTCCTGCCCGTGCGCGCTTGTTATCTCGGTGCCTATATCCTTCTTCGGCGGCATAGGCGCTGCATCAAAACAGGGCATACTTATAAAAGGCTCGTGCTATCTTGAAAGACTGTCGCAGGTAAGAACAGTTGCACTTGACAAGACGGGAACGCTCACAAAGGGCAGTTTCAAGGTTACCTCCGTTCGCGCCGAAAACGGCTGTACTCAAGAAGACGTACTGAAATACGCCGCATACTGCGAAAGCTATTCCTCGCACCCTATCGCGGTATCTATAGTTGAGGCATACGGCAAAGAAATTGACAACAGCCTTATTGAAAATCAGCAGGAGCGCGCAGGCAAAGGCGTTATCGCCTTGATAGGCGGCAAAGAGGTTTATGCAGGCAATGAGGCTCTCATGCAGGATATGGGAATATCTCACGGAGGCGAAAAGCCTGTTGGCACTTGCGTACACGTTGCGGCGCAGGGCAAATACATCGGCTGCATAGTTATTTCAGATGAAATAAAGCCCGACAGCGCTCAGGCAGTGAAGCAATTTAAGTCAAGCGGCATACGCACCGTTATGCTTACGGGCGACGAAGAAAGAACGGCGAAAGATGTTGCTCAAACGCTGGGAATTGATGAGTACCGCGCAAAACTTATGCCTTCCGACAAGGTGGCGGTGGTAGAAAGCCTGCTGAATGATAAAAGCGCGGTGGCGTTCGTGGGTGACGGCATAAACGATGCGCCGGTGCTCATGCGTGCCGACATAGGCATTGCAATGGGTGCGCTCGGCAGCGATGCGGCAATTGAAGCCGCGGACGTGGTGCTTATGGACGACAAGCTTTCAAAGCTGCCGAACGCCGTGAACATCTCTCGTAAAACGCAGCGCATAGTATACGAAAACATAACCTTTGCGCTTGCTGTAAAAGCTCTTGTGCTTGTGCTCGGCGCGCTCGGCATAGCGGGAATGTGGCTCGCGGTGTTTGCAGACGTCGGCGTTTCGGTGCTTGCGATAATAAATGGTATGCGTACACTGGCATATGATGGCGCAAAATAAAGCATAAAAATAAAACTCCGGCATAAAGTCGGAGTTTTTGTTATGCTGTTGAGTTTTAGTAGTACATTATTACCGGTGTGCCGACTGATATGAGACTGTAGAGTTTCTGTGCCTCACCGTACTTCATGTTTATACAGCCGTGCGAACCGTCTGTCAGATAGACCTTTCCACCGTATGAATATCTGCTCAGGTCATGGAAACCTATACCCTCATAAGACGCTCTCATCCAGTAGGTACAGGGAACATCGGTATATCCGTCGCCTGTCATTTTATAAGGACTTTTCTTTTCGAGTATCTCGTAAACGCCCTCGGGTGTAACTCTTTTGGGTTCGGAATACAGACCCGAAACTATCTGGTCGGTCTCGAACAGCACTTCGCCGTTCTGATAATACCACATATGCTGCGCAGTAAGGTCTACCTCGATGTAGGTATTGCCTATATCAGACTCTGCCGACCTTGCACTCTCAATTCCTGCATAGGTAAAGAACGCATAGCCGTCATCGCCGTAGCGGGATTCATAAACAGGGTCGATAGTAGTGCTTTCGCCGTTTTCAAGAATTTTTACGAGTTCGTCTGTGGTTTTTTTCTGATCTATTTTCCAGCCGTAAGTGCCCTGGGAGCCTTGGTCTACCGTTATATCTCCCTGCAAGGTGGCGTGGAATGCTCTGGGCTTTCCGTAGGTGTCGTAAATATCTGCAAGGTGACCCACATACTGCGCCACTTCATCTTTGTTTACAGTATAAGATGTGCCGTCCTCGCTGAAAGTCATCCATGTGCTGTAATCTTCGAGGGTAAGTTCTTCTTTAGTATAGTCAAAGTCGATAGTCACCGTAAAATCGCCGAGTTTTTTATAAAACTCCAGCTGGTCTTCAAGGTCTTCCGCCTGAATTTCCGCCTTATAAAAACAGTCACATTCGGCAATATTTATATTGAATATGCCATTGTGTATCTTATCGAGTATAAAGGGCTTGAGCTTGCTGTAATCGAGCGTATCGCCCTCGGTAGCGTCAACTATAATAAAGCCCTCCTCGGTATGCGCTATATATGCATTTTTAGGCTCTGTAACGCCCCATACTATCTTGTCGAGCGCCTGCGTGAGCTTTGCTTCGTCATACGAAACGTTCGCCTTGAATTTATAGTCAGACGTTGAAAACAGCGACTTGAACCACAGCTTGCGGTTTATGTTTGAATATATCTTCTGCACCTGCTGTTCGGTGTCGTCTTTATAGTCAAACTCACTCGCGCTTATCGTTATCGGTGTGCCGTCTTTCTTTGTAAGGACAAGCCCTGACATCTCCTCGGGCTTTAAAAGCTCAGTCGCCTCCGCAAGTGTCATCTTGCTTACGTCAACGCCGTTTATCGTAGTATTGGGTAAAAACGTGCCGTTTGTAAGTATCAGCCCTATAAAATACCCCACGCCCAGCAAAACGACGATAAATCCCAACAAAAAGCCTATGGTCGCGCCTGCGCCCGAAGACTTCTTCTTCCTGCGCTTTTTGCTGCTGCCCTTTCTGCTGCCCGATGAATTTCTGTTTGCGCTGCTGCCGCTGCGGCTCGATGAAGCTGCTCTTGAACGGTTCGCACTGCTGCCGCTTTTGGGTCTAGCCCCTTGCGAAGATGCTCTTGCAGGTCTTTGCGGCAAAGTTCTTTCTTTGGTGGGTTCTTCGGCGGCAGGCTTTGCGCGCTGCGGCACATAGTCGTCATCATCGCCCATATTCATAGCTATCTGGCGAGCCATCATCTGCGCTTTTTTCTGCCGCTCCTCAGAAGAACTGCTTCTCACAGCCTCACCTGCGCCGCCTGCGGAAAGCACAGCGTTAAGGTCGCCCTCTCTTGCCGAGATGTCAAAATCCTTGTCCATAGCTGTTTCCTTTCGTTTCTATTGTAAAACATACCGCTTTGGTAAGTCATAATGTTTCAAGATATATTATAACACATAAGGCGGTATCAATGCAACGACAAAACGACTACAATTTGATTACAATCGCTCACTTGGTAAGATACCAGCTGCTCAGTATCCTTTCAGCCTTTTTGCCGTATATTGTAAAATCTCTGTTTTTATGTATCTGCGCGCTTGGGGTGAGCTTTACCTTCCAGTCCCACCAAAAATACCCCGAGAACCAATCCTCGTCCCAGAATGTATGCAGCGCCGACTGATAAAAGTCCGCCTGCTCGTCCTCATCGAGCGGCACTTCCTCCCTATGGTGGAAATCATACGGGTACTTTGAACAACCGTGCTCGTTTCTTACGCCTATTTCTGCAAACATTATAGGTCTTTTGTACTTTTCGTGCATACGTATCAGCCTTACGCGTATGTCGTCCCACGAGCGCAGCATTCTGCCAAGGCTCACATCGTCGCCGTCTGTAAGCCTGTAATACGCCGAAACACCTATAACATCTACTTTTGAAAGCCACGGGTATTTGAACTCGTCGTCATGGTTTATATTGTGCATTATCATGCCGTGGTATACTTCCCTTACCGCATCTATCATCTTGCACACTCTTTCATGGCAAACGTCCATGCCGTCCATCTCGCAGCCGGTGCAGAGCATTTCGCAGCCCGTTTTCTGCGCAATTGCGGCATAGTGCAGCATAAACGCCGTGTAAGATGAAAACCACCTGTCAAGATAGTTTCCCCTGCCCTCTTCGGGAAAATGTATCCTCGCGCGCCACACGCCGTCAAGGCAGTCCACCATGGGTTTCAGGCACACTTTCAGACCCATTTCCTTTGCCATATTTATTGCGTACACAACGTCCTCGTCGGTCTGCGTTCTGCCGTATAAAGGGTGCACGCACAGCGAAGTATACGTTTCCTGAAAAGCGTTCACGGGTATGCATATCCAGTCAATGCCGTCGCTGCACAGCCGCTGCATTGATTTTTTTGCATAGTCTGTCATATATTCGCCGCTTTTTGCGAACGCGCCCCAAGTGTAGCCTTTGCAAAACAGTCTTTCCATATCATCATCTCCGAAATTTTGTCAGTATTTTTCAGCCTCCGAGCATATGCCGCCGAATATCATTCTGTTAACGCTCGGTGTGGCCTCGGGGCGTATCGCAACATCTATAGCATACGGCGAAAAATTCCTAGCTATCTCTCTTACCGAATCAGCCGTTATATCGCCAGTCACAAAAAACGGCTTGTCGATGCTCTGCGTAATGCTGGGAAATCTTACTATATCCCGAAGCGGCAGAGAAACAAAGTCGGCAGGGCTTTCGTTTATCTTCACCGCATCACCTATGCACTTCAGCGAAAAGCGCTTTATCACCTTTGTTTCGGCGCGAAGTTTCAAAGCTTTTATATACTCCGCGCTCTCGTCGCCGCAAAGCTCGACCGTTTCGCATATGCCTGCCGAAAGCAGCGGCGTTATCTCGGAAATATCCTGGTCGCAGAACATTCCTATCGTTTGTATCTCGGGTCTCAGCCCATAAACCAGCTTTGAAGCTATATTTTCCGTCACCCTGTAAAGACCGTCAAAAAATGAGAAACCTATGTACGCAGGCTGCACCTCGTTGGCGCAGGCTATATCGTCCGCATTTCTTATCCCGCTGATCCTTATCTTAACCATTTATCCGTTGTTACCTCCATCGGTAGAATTTACAGCTTTCTGAAAAGTTGTTTTTATATTATTTGCCGCGGCGTTTTCATTAAGCTTGCCGCCGTCGCTCTCAAACTTTCGGTAAAAGTTCTCCGCGCTGTCGTCAAGGCCCTTTTTCATAAGCCTCTCCTCTTTGGCTTTTACCTGTTTTTCCTGTATTCTTCTGCGCTTTTCCATGTCGTCAAAATATTCGTCTACAGTTCCGTCTAAAGAAATTCCGTCGCCATTTTCATCATACGAAAGAGAAGCCTCATATTTATCATACTGCGTTTGTTTGGCTTTATCCATATTGCCGCCAGGCAGCTTGTCAACGCCTAGGTATTCGTCAAGATCCATCTCGCCGCTCAGTATCTTGTCAAGATTTTGCTTGTCCTGCATTTTCTGCTCCTGCGTGGAATTTATATCACTAAGCTGCTTTATCTCGTATGCGTAAAGCTGCCGCTCGGTAAGTTTTTTGTCCATTCTGTCGGTGTTTTCTTCTTCAAACAGAGGATAGCCCGGCAGGTTTTTCATAGCAATAAGCCGCAGCTCCGCCCATATAAATACGACATCATACACAAAAAACACAGCATACACGCCCAAAGTTGCAATTGCCGAGAGAAGCGTCACACCCAGCAGCACATACAGCGGCGCCGCATTTTTTGAAGAACGCGCAAACGCCACCATAGCAGAGTTTGCAAGTGCGAAGAACACCACCGCGAACTCTATTCCCTTATAGCCGAAATACTGCGCCATCCACAGCCCGACTATCACCATTGTTATCGCTAAAAACCACATCAGGTCGGCTATGTACCCCTCGGTCTTCTGCACCTCGCGCAGCTTTATTATCTTTTCTTCGCGCGAAAGATCGAAATATTTTGCGCTTTTATCGTCAACTATCCTTTGAAACATCGCTCTCTCCCATATCAATATTTTCGGGAATATACAGCACGTCCATTTCCTCGCTTTGCTGCTTTATGCCAAGTTCTTTCAGCGCATCTTCATCGCCGCTCAAAACGCGCTTTTTAAGCTCCTGCGCCGCCTTGCTGTCAAGCTCTCTGTCGTCTATGCGGTCAATGGCGGCAATCTGCTCAAATGTAAGCCCCTGCGCGTAACCTTCTTTCTGCTCCTCTGCAAACGCGGGGTAGCCTTCAAGCCGCGAGAGCGCTTTCACCTTTACTTCCGCTGTTATAAAGTATATGCAAAATACAGTCAAAAGCAGCAATATGCCCTTTGTACACACCGCGCCGACTATCGACAAAAGAAACATAACATACATAGGAATGCAGTTTTTAGCCGCCCTCGCCCACGCTATCATGGGTATGTATAAAAGCGGAATGAATACCAAAAACGGCAGTTCCTTGCCGCCAAGCGTCAGCCGCGAAAGGTCATACATCTGCCCCTCGCCGATAAACACCGCCCAGCCCAGTATGCCGGAGAACATCAGCAGCACTATAAACAGCCACATATACACCGTCATGCAGCGCTCAACCGAGCCGTCAAGCTCCCTTTTCAGCGTGCATTTTTCGATGTTTGGCAGCATATCATACCGCTCCCGATATTTTTTCACTATGGCTTCAAGCATCACGTATCCCCCAAGTCAATGCCTTTGGGCACTTCAAGGGTATCCATTTCGCCCTTTTTAACGCCCGTGTCGGCTTTGTCATACTCTATCGAGCCGTTTAGTATCATATCGTAATAGTCGTTCTGCACTGCCGCAGCGCTTTTGGGCTTGCTCGGTTTTTCGCCCTTGCTGCGCGCAAGATATTCCTGCTCGTCGCTCACGCGCTTGGCGTCTAAGTCGTCGCTGAATTTCGGGTAACCCGGCAGCTTTGAAAACGCCTCCAGCCGCACCGCCACAATCAAGAAAAATATGCTCCACACGTTGGTAAGGCTGTATGTCGGCGTGTGTATAAATATCACAATATTCGTTATTATAAACAGCACAAGCCCTACGCTGCTGCCGCGTTTTACCGCAAGCGTTTCGCAGTACAGAGCTATCGGGTATACCGTCCACTCTATCGCGGTATCTATAACGCCGTAGATCACTCTGCCCTCTTTTATCGCGTTTATGTTCCACCATATGCACAAAAACATACCTATGAATACCGCGAATTTGAACAGCTTATCGAGCATTTCTTCAAACCGCTGCAAGGTGTACATCTTTTTGCGCTTTTGCGAGTTTGAAAGCAGCGAATAGTTGTTTACGAGCCTCAGTGTCAGAAAGTCAAACATCGCTACTCCTTAATTGTTTGCAATATCTGCTTCAAAATAGCGCGGCTTGGCAAAATATCCGCAAATATCACTTATAACTGTTATCAGTATTTTCGCCGCCAGAACAACACATATGGTTTTCAGCAAAAATTCAATAAATTTCATCTTGTTATCCTCCAAAATTTTATGTATTTATATATTCTAAGGCACACTTTAAGTCATATATAATCATTATAACATTTTTACAAAGATTTTGCAATACCTATTTTGCAATACCTATTGTTTAAAAAATAAGTTGTTGCATTTTTCCGAAAATGTGTTATAATGAAATCATAAATGCTTTCATTATATTTTTATGTCCTCGTCGATACGCAGACAAATGGGTCTGCTCCCGACGTATCGGACAATTATGACATAACGCTTTCACTTTTATGTTATAATGAAAGTGTATGTTTTATGAAAGGACAAGGGTATGGCTGACACCGAACACGCTGAAAACGCTGAAAATCGCGGCTACAAAGGGCTGCTTACAAATACGTTCATATTCGCGATAGGCTCTTTCAGC
>CANRDG010000024.1 GCA_947629275.1 uncultured Clostridia bacterium
TTCGGTAAGCTCTCTCTGCCGAGAAATTCGCGTAAGCTCTGATATCCTGTCAATTTTTTTCTGCTCCATAAAAACACCTTCTAATAATACATTATAACACACAATATGTATAAAATCAATATTAAAATTTACGTAATGTCCAAAAAAATTCCCTGCCGCAAAATAACTATTGACAAGCGGAAAAATTTGTGTTAGCATATAATCAGAAAAAGAACAAATGTTCTTTTACACTCGACTGACGTTTTAAGAAAGGACGGATAAATGATAAAATGATGAGTATGTCCCGATTGATAGCCCAGTACGAAAGCGATGCCGACAAGCTGCTTGAGAGGATAGCATACGTAAAAGAGCAGATGAAAGCCGACCCCGACCGCACAAAGATGCCGCAGTACCGCAGGCGGATAGAGGTGCTGTATGAGGAACACGGCGACATTATGCAGGTAATAGGTCAGCTTTTGCCGTATCTGGAAAGGGAAAAAGAGCTTAAAGATAAGAAAGTTGGTGAGAAAGACGGCGCAGCTTAAAAGGGTCAGCTATGACGAGATAAAGGACACTATTGCAGACGAAAAGCACGAAATAACGTTTGATGAGCGAATAAGCAGCCGTGTGCGCTCCGCGATAGTGCGACAGGCTCTCAAAGACGGACTTACAAGCAGGCAGAGGGAGTATTTCATACTTCGCTACTGCGACGGGCTGAATGGTCAGAAAATTGCCGATATGTACGGCGTGAGCCGTTCTTCGGTTTGCATAACATTGGGGCGCGCAAAAATGCGCATATCAAAGCTGCTTGGTACTCAGCGGCTGCGTGAGGAAGTTATAAATTTCATGATAAACGGGCGCGGCGAAGACAGATAAGCGAATTTTTCTCAAAGTCATTGACAAAAGAACAATAATATTGTATAATCTAATTATATATAATCAGTTTTTGACTTGGAGGGGATCTCTATGGCTGATGCGGCAGAACTGCAAAAGATACAGCAGACACTTGACTATTTCAGCAGATATTACGAATTTGATTCTTCTATCAAAACATTAAAGGAAAACCGTTTGCAGCTGGAAAAGTATATCCAGACGAAGCACGCTGTGGAAAGCAAAATGGACGTTGAGGGCAAAACAAAAAAGTCTTTGATGATAGCTGCCGCGGCGGCTGTTGTAGGCGCGCTGATAGTGCTTTTGGCAACGGGCTTTTCGTTCAGCACGGTAAGCATAATAATTGCTATAGTGGTGGCGGTAGTGCTCGGCGGCGGCGTGTTCATAGGTCTTAAAACATACCTGAAAAAGCAGGTAGACCAAAAATGGGACGAACAGCAGAAAGCCAACGAGGACTTGCAGCGGCAGATAGAGGATCTTGACGAACGCTGCCGCAGGCTTGATGATCAGAAACAAGGGTATCTTGGCGGTCTTGAAGAAAAAGGTCTTGTCGTGATACCTACAAAATATCTTATTGAAGCGGAAAAGATAGCTTCGTATGTTCGTGAAGATAAGTGTGCAACTGCCGCAGAGGCGGTAAAAATGTTCGAGGAAGAACAGGTACGGCTGAAAGAAAAGGCTATAGCGGACAGGAAAAAGCGCGAGGAAGAAGCCAAGCAGAGAGCCGCTAAACTCGAGCAGCAAAGACGCGAACGCCAAAAAGAGCTTGAAATGCAGCGTGCTTTGGAGGAACAGATGAGGGAAAGCGCTCTTGAAAAGGAAAGAGCCGAAGCCGAAAAGCAGGCAGCCGAAGCGCCAAAGCAGAGCGGTCTTTCTATGTCTCTCGGTGCAAAAAAATCGCCGCAAGAAGATAAAACTCCTGCCCCCGAGCCTGTTCATAAAGAAGAACCCGTTGCGCCCGTGCAGACCTCTGACGAGCCCGAGGAAGAAAAGCCTCGTTTGTCACTTGCAGGCAAAAAGCCCGAGCATACACCGCAGCCAAAGCGTCAGCGTATGTCACAGCCTGTTCGCACCGCACCGCAGCAGCTTACAGAAGAACCCAAACCGCAGGAAGAAAGAGCTCAAAGGTTCAGCGGTCTGTCACTTTCGGGCAGAAATGATGCAAAGAAAAAGCACCCTGCTCCTGCCCCCGAGCAGCAGACTTACAAGCCCAAAAATGAGCCTATAAGGCTTGTGGATGAGCCTGACGACGTTCCCATGCAGGACGAGGAAACTGCTGATCTTGAAAACAGAATGAAAGATCTGCTGTCGCCCAGTCATAATACGTCGCCGCTGTTCAGAAATCCTATACACAAAGACCAAGCCCCCGTGCGTGATGTTCCAAGCATATCGCAGGAGGACGACTTTGACGAGCTGGCATTTTTAGATGAACCTACAGCGCCCGAAGAACCCGCAGTACCTGAAGTACACACAGTTCCAGAAGTGCCTGTAGTTCCCGAAGAACCGCCAGTACCCGAAGTGCCTACAGTGCCCGAAGAACCGGCAGTGCCTACAGAGCCCGAAACGCCCGAAGAACCGCAGAAGTCCATCGGCTGGGCTATGGCAAAAAAGAAAAAATAAAAATTTTCTCAAAAACTATTGACAAACCGTTTAAGGTATGTTATAATATGCTTTGCATTCGTATCTAAAGACAGTCGGTGAGGCAACTCGTAAATCCGACCGAGGAAAGAATAGCAAGGTTAAATAATGACTTTGTGTCCTTTTCTCGCTATGTGGGAAAAGGACTTTTCTTTACGATACCGTGCGAAATTATCGCAAAGAGGTGAAGAAAATGCCAAGTGAGAAGATACTGCTCAAAAAGCAGGAAAGAGTCAAGGAACTGTCACAGCTTTTGGAGTCCTCAGCAGCAGGCGTTATTGTGGACTATAAGGGCATCACGGTGGAAGAAGATACTGCGCTTCGCCGCTCGCTCAGAGAAGCAGGCGTTAAGTACTTTGTTGAGAAGAATACAATGCTTCGTTTCGCCGTTAAAAATGCAGGTCTTGACGGACTTACAGACGTTCTCGAGGGTACTACAGCGATAGCCGTTTCAGAGCATGACGAAACAGCCGCCGCAAGAATACTGGGCGAGTTTGCCGAAAAGGCAGGCGACGCAAAGTTTGACCTTAAAGCAGGTTTTATCGGCAAGGAAATTTATGATAAAGCAGGCGTTGAGGCTCTCTCGAAAATACCCTCAAAAGATGTGCTTCTGGCACAGCTGGTCGGCTCTCTGCAAGGACCGCTCCAGAAACTCGCTGCAACGCTCCAGGCTGTTGCAGACAAAAACGGCGATGCTGCATAAGCTGTCGGCGTAACAAGTTGGGCGCGGCGCGTGCCGCATAACACAATCTACAAAATTTATAAAAGGAGAAGAATTATCATGGCATCCGAGAAGACAATGAAGTTTATTGAAGATATAAAGGCTCTCAGCGTTCTTGAGCTGAAAGAGCTTATCGACGCTATCCAGGAGGAGTTCGGCGTAACTGCCGCTATAGCTGCTGCTCCTGCTGCCGGCGCTGCTGCCGGTGGTGCTGCCGCTGAGGAGAAGACCGAGTTTGACGTAATACTCGCTTCGTTCGGCGATGCTAAAATGGGCGTTATCAAGGCAGTTAAGGAGATCCTCAGTCTTGGACTTAAAGAGGCTAAGGAACTCGTTGAGGCTGCACCTAAGGCTATCAAAGAGGGCGCTTCAAAGGCTGAGGCTGACGAGATCAAGGAGAAGCTGGAAGCTGCCGGAGCTACAGTTGAGCTCAAGTAATCAAAGCTTACACAAAAACAAAGACGGGGAATTTTCTCCGTCTTTTTTATTTGCGCTGTCGCGCAGCTTGCGCGTAAGCGAAAAATTTACAAAGAAAATAAAAAAGACCCGTAGGGGTCTGAAAAATGCGGAGTGACAAATTTAGTAAATATCGAATGTGAAGAAGCCTTGCAGAGGGTTCTTCTGCATTTTGAAAGCCGTCAGGATTTCAAAGTGTAGTGAATAACGAATAGTGAATAGTGAATAGTACAAAAAAATTCCTTAACTTGCGATAATAAAGTTTCAATTAAAAGCCACATCTTTGTTTGTAAAGCGGCAAGAATTACGGTTTTGTTTTCTGAAAGGCTTCAGACTTTCAGAAAGCAAAATCGCCGACCCAATAAAGTCGGCGAAGTAATTCTTGTGCACTTTGCAGACTGCAAAAGCAGTCTGCAAATGTGTGGTGGAGATGAGGGGAGTCGAACCCCTGTCCGAAAACCCGTCCGAACGAACTTCTACGAGCGTAGCTTGTTATTGCGGCAAAAGCCCGTTCCCTCGCGCGACTGCAAACAAGCAGGCGGCAGCGCTTGGTAGACTGTAATACACTCAGCGGTCACAGTCATTGCCGCAGAGCGTTCACCACTAGTCGACGCCTGCCAAGAGCCGTGGTACTCTCAGGGCAGACGGGCGCTGCAATTAGGCAGCAGCCAATTCAAATGAGTTGTTGTCGTTTGAATTCAGAAAGTTGTGACTTTGAAGAGCGTTCACTACTCTGCTCGCTTATCGTGCTTTCAGATCCCCGTCGAAACCATTACATCCCCCTATTTGTTGCGCTCTTTTACAGCGCGCTCTATCTCGCGCTGTGCAGCCTTTTTAGCCATGTCGTCGCGCTTGTCGTGAAGCTGTTTGCCCTTGCACAAAGCAAGCTGCATCTTCACCCTGCCGCCCTTGAAATAAAGTGACAGCGGTACAAGCGTAAGCCCCTGCTGGCGCACCTCGTTAAAAAGCCTGATTATCTCTCGCTTGTGCAAAAGCAGCCTGCGCACCCTCAGAGGGTCGCGATTGAAGATATTGCCCTTTTCGTAAGGCGATATGTGCATCTGCCGCACAAACATCTCGTAGTCCTCAATGCTGCACCAGCTGTCCTTAAGATTAACGCCGCCGCTGCGGATAGACTTGACTTCCGTGCCGACAAGCTCAATGCCGCATTCAAGCGTTTCAAGTATGAAATATTCGTGACGCGCCTGCCTGTTTTCGGCAATAACTTTTATGCCCTTGCTGTCAGCCATATCCTCAGCTCCTTTCGTTTGTCTTTCAGGTCAGTACATTATGATAACACACTTTTCACGGTTTGTCAAGGGGTAAAATATAGCCGCGCAGAAAAAATTCCGCACGGCGATGTGTTTATATAATAATTGCGCTTACGCGCAGCGCAGGAGCGCACACGTTAACCA
This sequence comes from uncultured Clostridia bacterium, assembly GCA_947629275.1. Lineage (GTDB taxonomy): Bacteria > Bacillota > Clostridia > Oscillospirales > Ruminococcaceae > UBA7477. The sequence goes on from CANRDG010000024.1 coordinate 5,101, forward strand.
CCATAACGCGCAAACGTTTTAATTCTAGTCAAGAAATTAAAAGTTTTGCGTACTGTGTAATGGTGAACTTATTCCTCACTTGCCGCTTCTTTGCTGTAGCACTCGAAAACTTTCTCCACCTTCTCCTTGTCGGGCTTTGGCGTTATGAGGCTTACCAAAGGCACTACCACAAGACCCAAAAGCATTGCGAACGCGCCTGCGTTTATGGGCGAGGCAAGACTAAGTTTGCCTATAGTCATCGGCAGATCAAGGTTGCCTATCTTAAGCGTGTATAAGCACATATGTACAACAGTTATGCCAACGCCGCAGATGAAGCTTGCCCATACCGCCGCTTTGGTAACGCCCTTCCAGAAAAGACCGTACATGAACGGCGCCAAGAACGCACCTGCCAGTGCGCCCCAAGAAATTGACATCAGCGTTGATATTATCGTCTGCGGATTATCAAGCGTGAATATCGCGAGCACTACTGAAACGATAAGGAACACCGCAATAAATATCCTCATTATCAGTACCTGCTTTTTCTCGTCCATTTTTTCTTTCATAATGGGCTTTACAAGGTCGAGAGTAAGAGTTGACGAAGACGTTAGCACCAACGAAGACAGTGTTGACATAGATGCCGAAAGTACCAAAACTATAACTATACCGAACAGTATGTCGGGCAGCTTTTCCATCATCGCAGGAACTATCGCATCAAAGCCGCCGACAGGGCTGCCTGCCGCATCTTTTTCAACAAACAGCCTGCCGAAGCCGCCGAGGAAGTAGCAGCCGCCTGCAACTATTACAGCGAAAACAGTCGAAACTATAGTGCCTATCTTTACGGCTCTGTCGTCTTTTATCGCGTAGAATTTCTGTACCATCTGCGGCAGACCCCAAGTACCCAGCGATGTAAGTATTACAACTCCCAGCAGGTTTATCGGGTCGGGACCCAAAATACTGTTAAACAGCCCCGTCTCACCGCTGTCGGTGGGTATCTCGCCCATAGCGTTTATAGAAGAAGTAAGTCCTCCGTGCTGATCAAGCACCGCAAGCACTACCGCAACAATACCAACAAGCATGAACACGCCCTGAACAAAGTCGTTCATAGCCGTTGCCTTGTAGCCGCCAATGATAACATATATTGCGGTAAATACAGCCATACCTATTATGCAGTATTTGTAAGGTATGCCGAAGCCCTTTTCAAACAGTCTTGAAAGACCGTTGTAGACCGAGGCGGTGTAGGGGATAAGGAACAGGAAAATTATCACCGCAGCGGCAGTTTTTAGCGTGTGACTGAAATACCGCTTTTCAAAATAGTCGGGCATAGTCTTCGAGTCGAGGTGTTTTGTCATAATGCGCGTGCGCTTGCCAAGTATCAGCCACGGCATAAGCGAGCCGATAACAGCGTTGCCCATGCCTATCCAAGTTGAAGCCACACCGTAGCTCCAGCCAAATTTGCCTGCGTAGCCTACGAATATTACCGCCGAAAAGTACGACGTTCCGTATGCAAAGGCAGTGAACCACGCGCCTATGCCTCTGTTGCCGAGAACAAATTCCGACACGCCTGAGGAGAGTTTTCTGCAATAAACGCCTATGCCTATCATTATTACAAGATAAACAGCAAGCGTCAGCCAGATAGCCAGATTCATAAGATCATTCCGTTTCTGTATGTAGTATGTTCTTTATCGGTTTAATACTTTTATGCTTTTACACTTTCAAACGTTAAAGAACATTACTATTATACACTGCTTTTGCATTTTTGTCAAGATGTTTTTATACTGTTTAAACTGTTACTCTTTGAGGGCTTTGGATCGCCTGCGGACTTTGTTTTCCCGAGCGTTTAAGTATCTTTTTAGTTTTTCTGTCGTGTATCTTCATTACCGCGCCCATTGCAAAGTCGGCAAGCTTCTTTTTGAAGCGGCTGTACACCATGTAAAATTCCCCTGCGTATGATACCACCTCGCCGTTGAAGCCCTTTTTGAACTTGTAAACGCCGTAGTTTGGGTGAGTTTTATCATTATAAAAAGGTATGCCCTGAAAATCGTATATATCGCAGCCGCCCTCCAAAGCCCAGTTTATCATGTTCCATTGCATAAGGTAATTCGGGTAAAGATTGCGGTTCTCGTTAGATGATGCCCCGTAAACATAGCAGGTCTTGCCTGCATACTGTGTTGCCACCGCTCCGGAGAGCGGTATTTTTTCGCCCGTTTTTATGTCGTTTGCAAAGCACATAAAAAGTCTGCAATGCTCTTTTCCTAAGCCGTCAAGCATACGCACAAAATAATCCTTGCTGCGTATCGAAAAACCGTCGCGCTTGCCCGTCTGCTCCATCAGCGGATAGAACATATCAACTCCCTCGCTGCCCATTACTTCGCAATAAACGCCCTTGCGCACTGCCTTTCTTATGCGGTTGCGCCATTCGGGCTGAAACGTCATTATAAGCTCGTCGGGCGTTTTGCCTTTAATGCCGAGCAGCATATAGTTGTTGCGCGCCTGAATAGTCGTAAGCTCCGCAGGCTCAACTTCATGTTCAAAACCCATGTCGATAATCGGCTGCACAAATTCCCTCTGTGCCTCGGTAACGCATGGGTCGCACATAAACTGATATGCGCGGTACTTTTTCACCAGCGAATGCACGCCCTGCATTATCGCGGTGAGTACATCTTTGTCATCATAGTCGCATACAGGTCCGTGCGGAGCATATAAAAATCCCCATTTTACAAACGGTATACGGCGTATGATAATTGTGCAGACTCCTGTTAAGCAGCCGTTTTCGCCGCGCACCGCGACCGCCTCCCATTCCCAGTTGTTTTTAACTTTCGTCCATTTGAGCGACTGCATAAAGCAACCGTTTTTGTGGTGTGATACAAAGTATTCGTATTCGTCGCACGCGGCGGCGTCTGTCTTATCAAGTATTTCAAATTTGTTCATGACTTTTTTGCCTCTGTCTTTCTTTGTTTTCCGTAGTACAAATTTGTACTACCGCACAATAAAGTATAACCCATTTTTGTAGTAAAGTCAATAGTACAAATTTGTACTGTGATATAATTTGTAAAGTTCTACAAAAACGGGGAGTGAAAAATGTGAAGGTATACCAAAGAATAAGAGATCTGCGCGAGGACAGCGACCTGAAACAGGAGGATATAGCCGCTGTTCTTGGCACTACCCAAAAGCAGTATTCACGTTGGGAGCGCGGCGAGTATGAGATACCCATGCACAAAGCCATAGCTCTCGCGCAGTATTATAACGTTTCAATGGACTACATCTGCGGACTTACAGACAAGCCCGTAAAGCTGAGATAGCGCTTGCTTACCGATCATTCTCGTATTCGACAACATCATCGCCGATATACGTAATATTTTCGGGGTAGGCGCTGTCAGCTATCACCACAGGCAGGTCAAAATCATACATAGGCACTGCCGCCACGAAAACATTCTCGCCGCTGCCTATATCTACGCTGTAATTGAGCATTTCGCCGTCCGCGCTGTAAGAAACAATGGCGCTGTAAAACGGCTCTGAAAGATCGCTGTCGGTTATCGTGATGATGCTGTAGGGCGCGCCGGTAGCGGTGTAGAAGTTGACAAGCGTGCTGTCTGCCTGCTGATCAATAGTCAGATAGTTTGCAATGCTGCCATAGTCTTCAGCCCACTTTATGCTCGAAAAATATTCATCAGCAGGAATATAGCTTTTTACGTTTGCCATATCAGAAGTGCAGCTGTCTATATATTCCTCAACATATTTGTAATATTCTTCAAAGCTGCCCTCCTTGAATGCCGTGTTGTAAAGCGTATCGCAGTAAAGCATTGTCTCGCCGTCTGCATACCGTACCAGCGCAAAGGCTGTAATGCCCATAGGCGGGCAGGCAAAGTCGGGGTTTATCTGATACATACCCGGCGCAAGGCGGCTCGAAGATGTGTATAAGCCGCTGTTATCTGCCTGCTTCATCTGCCGGCTGTCGATAATTATCTGCCTGCCCAAAGAGTTTGCAAAAAGCATATACTGCACTTGCTTTACATCTTCGCCCTGCGCATCAAACTCAGCCGTAACGGTTATGTCTTCCGCTTCATCTACAAAAAACGTGTTGCCGTTTCCGTAAGTCGGGTCGTAGTTGTCAACCACATAGCCTTCCAGCAAAAGGTTTAGCTGCCCGTTTTTGTGCTGCTTTTCTGTAGATGCCATCGGGTCTTCCGAAGATGTGCTCTCAGGCTGCGACAAAGGCTGTGAAATGCTCGGCACGCTGTCGGCAGGCGGAGTGACTTTTATCTCGTCACTGCCGCCGCGCGCGTTTTTAAGGAGGAAGCCAATGCCTATAACAAGCGCCAAAGCCGCCGCAATACTGCCGATCATGAATACGCCGCCGCGCCTTGCCCATGCTTCGCCGCCGCTATGTTGAGGCTCGTTTTTCACTGTTTTCTCAATAAGCGGTGCGCCCGTCTGCTGTTTCAGTTTTTGGGCGATAAGCCTTTTCTGCCCGTCGCTGAGTTTTTGTTTTTCAAAATAATCGTTAAGTTTGTTTTTTAACATATAAGGTCAACTCCTAGCCGCCGTAGCCGTTAAGTTTGTTTTTCAGCATTTTTCTCGCGCGTGAAAGCGATGTAGTCACCGTGCTTTTGGGTATGCCCAACATTTTTGCTATCTCACGCGTGCCGTATTCTTCGTAATAATACAGATACAAAACAGTGCGCAGCTTAGGCGGCATTTGCTCCATTGCCGCCGCTATATCGAGCTTTTCGTCAAGCGGTGCAAAGTCCGCAGCCTGCTCGGGCATTTCTTCCGCTGCTATATTTTTTTGCGCGCGGAAAATATCTCTGCACCTGTTTACAGTAACGCGAATAAGCCATGCCTTTTTGTGCTGCTCGCTTTTGAAGCCATTTTCAAGCGTGATAATTTTAAGCAAAACGTCGCTCACAACGTCCGCAGCGGCTGCATCGCTGCCAAGCTGAGAATATGCCACCCTGTAAATCATATCGCTGTATTGTTCTACTAACTGTTCTATCTGCTCACAGCCGAGTTTCATACGTCACCGTTCCTTTGAAAGACCTTTCATAATTAAAACGTTTGAAAAAGCCGTTTGGTCTCATTATTATAACATAATATTTTGCCTGTTGCAAACCGAGGTAAAATCGTTTATAATATTATGTGGAAATTTAAGTACGCAAGGTGGCACGGATATGCAAAGTGTTCTATCATTTAAAGACAGCATTACAAAGCTTGGCAGGATAGGTTCACGCCGAGCAGAGCAGTTTTCAAAGCTCGGCATACACACCGTCGGCGACCTGCTTACTCATTATCCGCGCGCTTACATAGATTATACTTCTCCCGTTGAGATAATGGACGCCCCCGAAGATACACAGTGCGTTGTAAAGTGCGAGGTGGTAAGAAAACTAGCCCCTGCGCGCATACGAAGCGGAATGACTATTTTTAAGTTCATAGCGGCTGATGAAAGCGGTGAAATTTTAGTTACCATTTACAATTCAAAATATCAGTTCGAGAGCATATATGTCGGCGAAAGTTACCTGCTATACGGCAAGATAACGGGCGGCGGCAAGCGCAGAGAAATGTCCTCGCCGATGATAATAAACGCTCTTTCACAGGATATGATACTGCCCGTGTACCCTCTGACGGAGGGGCTAAGTCAGGCAATAGTGCGCGGCGCGGTGAAAGAAGCGCTTTCAAGGGTAAACGACCTTACCGAGATAATACCCCAGCAGGTGCGGCAGGCAAACAAGGTGTGCGCCAGCCGTTTCGCGCTTGAAAATATACACTTTCCGAAAGAAACGCAGTCGGCTGAGATAGCGCGCCAAAGGCTCATTTTTGAAGAGCTTTATGTACTCGCGCTCGGCATGAGGTGTCTGCGCTCTCGCATACGCGAAAACACCGCCTGCGTGCTGAAAGATATAAGCTTCACAGAATTTGAAAAAATGCTGCCCTTTGAGATGACAAATGCCCAGAAGCGCAGTATTACAGAATGTGCAAAAGATATGCAAAGCGGCGTACCGATGAACAGGCTGCTTCAAGGCGATGTAGGCTCGGGCAAAACAGCCGTTGCAGCTGCCTGCGCCTATATTACAGCGAAAAACGGCTACCAGACCGCGCTTATGGCGCCCACCGAGATACTCGCGGCACAGCATTTTAAAACTCTTGTCAACCTGTTAAAGCCGCTTGGGGTGAGCGTTTTATTGCTTACGGGCTCAATGAGCGAAAAACAGAAAACTACAATACGTCAGCAAATACAAAGCGGCGAGTGCGCTGTGGCAGTGGGTACACATGCGCTGTTCCAAAAGAGCGTTAGTTTCAAGTCTTTGGGTCTTGTTATTACAGACGAGCAGCACCGATTCGGTGTGCAGCAGCGTGCAGACTTAGCCAAAAAAGGCTCAGACCCTCACAGGCTCGTTATGTCGGCAACACCCATACCGAGAACGCTCGCGCTTATGATATTCGGCGACATGGATATATCCGTGCTTGACGAAATGCCCAAGGGCAGACTGCCTATAAAGACCTATGCCATGTCCGGCAAGGTGCGGCAGCGCGCGTTCGGATTTGTGAAAAAAGAGATAGACAGCGGCAGGCAGTGCTATATAGTCTGCCCTATGATAGACGAAAGCGAAATGCAGCTCAAATCCGTAAAAAAGTACGCCGACGACATAGCCAAGAGCAGCTTCAAAGGCTGCCGTATAGGGCTTTTGCACGGCAAAATGCCCTCTGCCGAAAAGGACGAAGTAATGCAGGCTTTTATACAGCACAGGCTTGATATACTGGTATCTACCACGGTAATAGAAGTCGGTGTTGACGTGCCGAACGCCACCGTTATGGTGGTTGAAAATTCGGACAGATTCGGGCTTTCGCAGCTGCACCAGCTGAGGGGCAGGGTAGGCAGAGGCAGCGAGCAGTCTTACTGCATACTTATAACCGACAACATGACGCCCGACTGCCGAAAGCGCCTTGAAACTCTGGCTCACACTTCGGACGGCTTCAAAATATCTGAAGAAGACCTTAAAATGCGCGGACCGGGCGAGTTTTTCGGCTCGCGCCAGCACGGTCTGCCAAAGCTTAAAATTGCAGATATGACAGAAGATATCGACGTTATGCGCAGAGCCCAGCGCGCGGCAGAAGAAACTATAGCGAAAGACAACGATCTTTCGCTGCCCGAACACAGAATGCTCAAAGCCGCCGTCGAAGATCTGTTCGCGAAAGGCGCGGAATTGTAGTTAATATTGACAGAATGTGCAGTGAAATCATGTGAACTTTGTTAGCTTGATTTTCGCTGCATATTATGTTATACTGAATGTATGTGGTCTTAGAAGATATGAAAGGATAGATATAAATGAAAAAACTCATGCTTGGCAACGAGGCTTTTGCCAGAGGACTTTATGAGGGCGGCTGCACCGTGGTTTCATCATATCCCGGCACGCCGTCAACCGAAGTTACCGAGGCAGCAGCGAAATATGACGATATATATGCCGAATGGGCGCCCAACGAGAAGGTCGCTTTTGAAGTGGCTCTCGGCGCTTCGATAGGCGGCGCAAGAAGTTTTTGCGGAATGAAGCACGTAGGTCTCAACGTTGCCGCCGACCCGTTGTATACAGCAGGTTATACGGGCGTTACAGGCGGTATGGTAGTGTGCGTCGCAGACGACCCTGGTATGCATTCTTCCCAAAATGAGCAGGATTCACGTCACCATGCAAAGGCTTCAAAAGTGCTCATGCTTGAGCCTTCCGATTCGCAGGAAGTTAAAGACTTTGTAAAGAAAGGCTTTGAGCTTTCGGAAAAATTTGATACGCCTGTTATTGTAAGAATGTCAACAAGGGTGGCGCATTCGCAGTCGGCTGTTGAGCTTTGCGACAGGGTAGACTATCAGCTCAAGCCGTATGTTAAGAACGCAGCAAAATTTGTTACTCTGCCTGCAAACGCCAGAAAACTGCACGTTACCGTTGAGGAGCGGCTTAAAGCGGCTGAAAAGTATGGCAGCGACTGTGAGTTTAACAGAGTGGAGTTAAATGACGGCGCGCATTTTGGTGTTATAACCAGCGGTATTTCATATCAGTACGCGAGAGAGGCGCTTGGGGATAAGGCATCATACTTAAAACTCGGGCTTGTAAACCCTCTGCCAACAGATATTATAAAAGACTTTGCAGCGAAGTTTGATAAAGTTTACGTTATAGAAGAACTTGACGACTTTATAGAATCCCACTGCAAAAAGATAGGCGTAAATGTAATAGGCAAGGAAATATTCAGCCGCATAGGCGAGCTTTCGCAGTCGATAGTGGCAGAAAAGATACTCGGCGAGAAGAAAGAGTTTGACAGCTTTGCAGAGCCTGTTCCCGTAAGACCGCCCGTAATGTGCGCAGGCTGCCCCCACAGAGGACTTTTCTACTGCCTGAATAAGCTCAAACTCAATGTTACGGGCGATATAGGCTGCTACACCTTGGGCGCGACCGCACCGCTCTCGGCTATGGATACCACCATTTGCATGGGCGCTTCGGTGTCGGCTCTGCACGGCTTTAACAAGGCAAGGGGAGAAGAAGCCGAAAGAAACACAGTCGCAGTAATAGGCGATTCAACGTTCATGCACAGCGGTATCACGGGGCTTGTGAACATTGCTTACAACGCTTCAAATTCTACCGTTATAATACTGGATAACTCTATCACGGGCATGACGGGTCATCAGCAGAACCCTACCACGGGCAAAAATCTTAAAGGCGAACCTGCGTATGCGGTAGACCTCGAAGCTCTCTGCCATGCGGTAGGCATAAACAGGGTAAAAGTGGTTGACCCCTACAACATGAAGCAGTGCGAGGAAGTTATAAAAGAAGAACTCGCGGCTGACGAAGCAAGCGTTATAATCTCGCGCAGACCGTGTGCGCTTTTGAAATACGTAAAGCACGAAGCGCCGCTTAAAGTAAATACCGACAAGTGCGTGGGCTGCAAAATGTGCCTGAAAATAGGCTGCCCTGCAATATCGGTACACAGCGGCAAGGCTGTAATAGATGAAACACAGTGCGTGGGCTGCGGCATATGCACCGATATGTGCAGACTGACAGCGATAGAAAAATAGCATTGTAGCATACAAAAAATATTTAAGGAGAGATTTGTAATGGAACAAAGCAATAAGATAATGGGAATAATCGGAGGAATAGTCGGCACTGTTCTGGGACTGATAGTATGGTGCCTGATAGGAATGGCAGGCTATATATCGTGGATAGGCGGACTTGCGCTTGCCGCAGGAGCTTTTTTCGGATATAAGCTGCTCGGCAAAAGCATGGACAAGATAGGAATAGTAATATGCGCGGTATTTGTGCTTATAGCCGTTTTTGTAGGAACAAGAATGAATTATGCTATGCAGCTCCATAAGGATTTTGAGGACGACAGAGATGTTGCTGCGGCGTTTGAGGTTTTAGGGCTTGATACCGGTGTTTCTACTTTTGAGATATTTTTAGATTTTGGCGAATATGTTGATACATATGATGACTTGCTCGCGAAGGTGGGAACTGACGTAAGATACAGCGATGACTTCAAACAGGACCTCGCGTTCGGATATGTTGTTACAGTGATAGCATCTGTTGTTATAATAGCATCTTTTGTAAAGAAAAAATGATCACGCTTGTGAATACTTAAATTTAGGAGAAATATTATGGAAACTAAGTCTATAATGATAGTCGGGGTCGGCGGACAGGGAAGTCTGCTGGCATCGCGGCTTATAGGAAACGTTTTGCTCTCGCAGGGCTTTGACGTAAAGGTCAGCGAGGTGCACGGCATGAGCCAGCGCGGCGGTTCGGTGGTAACGTATGTAAAATACGGCGACAAGGTGTATTCCCCCGTTGTTGAAAAAGGCGAGGCGGATATAATCATAAGCTTTGAGGCTCTTGAAGCCGCAAGGTGGGTGGAATATCTCAAAAAAGGCGGTCATATAGTTACTTCAACACAGCAGATAGACCCCATGCCCGTTATTCAGGGCGCGGCGCAGTACCCCGAGGACGTGATAGGCAAGCTGAAAGCGCAGGGCATAAGCGTTATTTCTGCAAATGCTTTGGAGCTAGCGATAAAAGCAGGCAGCGCAAAGGCTTCAAACGTTGTGCTGATGGGGCTGGTATCTGCCAAAATGGACTTTGAGGAAAAATACTGGCAGCAGGCAATAGAGCAGTGCGTGCCGGCGAAGTTTTTGGAGCTTAACAAAAAAGCCTTTGAAATGGGCAGAGAGTGCGTTTTGCAGCAGGCATAACTTATTGTGTAAATGTAAGGGGCGATGAAAATGTCAGAGCAGTCGGCTATCATATCACTAATGGTGCAGCACCACGGCGGAGAGCCCGAAAAGGTGTACCACACAATGAAGATATATTCGTTCGTGCACGCCATAGCGGCAGAGGAGGACATCAGTGACGAGGCTCGAGGGGCTGCCGAAAAGGCCGCAGTGCTTTGTGAAATGGGCGGCAGCAGCGCCGAGAGCGCATCTTTTGCCGATATGCTGCTTTTAAACCTCGGGTGCGATAGAAGCGTTATACAAAAGGTGCACAACCTTATAACAAAGCTTGACGATACCGAAAATATAGATACCATAGAGCAGCAGATACTCTTTGAAGCCAGATTTCTGGTAAACGCTTTTGAAAACAGGCTGGACAAGGAAACCATTGTTGAGAACCTGATGAAGAACTTTAAAACAAAGTGCGGTCAGGAGTATCTGTGCAACATTTTCTCGGTAGGTAATCGCAGAAAAAGCGATAATAATATAGGAGGAGATAAAGATGCCTAAGTACTGGAACGAAAAGATCGAATGTATGTCACGGCAGGATATGATAAGTCTGCAAAATGAAAGACTTGTCGCCCAGGTAAAGCACGTCTGGGATAACGTGCCGTACTACAGAAAGAAAATGGAGGAGAAAGGCGTTACGCCCGACGACATCAAAAGCATTGATGATCTGCACAAGCTTCCTTTTCTTTCAAAAGCTGATTTGCGTGATGCATACCCCTACGGGCTGCTTGCAAAGCCCCTTGCCGACTGCGTGAGGATACAGTCTACCAGCGGAACAACGGGCAAGAGAGTTGTGGCTTTTTACACACAGAACGATATCGACCTTTGGGAGGACTGCTGCGCAAGAGCGATAGTTGCCGCAGGAGGAACGAACGAGGACGTTTGTCAGGTGTGCTACGGCTATGGACTGTTTACAGGAGGACCTGGACTTAACGGCGGTTCGCACAAGGTAGGCTGCCTTACTCTGCCTATGTCTTCTGGTAACACCGAAAGGCAGATACAGTTTATGAGAGACTTAGGTTCTACCATACTTTGCTGTACGCCGTCATATGCCGCATACATAGGCGAAACACTGCACAAAATGGGTTACGGCCCCGACGACATAAAGCTCAAAGCAGGCATATTCGGCGCAGAGCCTTGGACGGAAGAAATGCGCCATGAGATAGAAAGACTGCTCGGCATTAAGGCTTACGATATTTACGGCCTTACCGAGACCAGCGGCCCGGGCGTATCGTTTGAGTGCGAGGAACAGACGGGTATGCACATAAACGAAGACCACTTCATCGCCGAGATAATAGACCCCGACACGGGCGAAGTGCTGCCCGAAGGCTCAAAGGGCGAACTGGTGTTCACCAGCATTACAAAAGAGGCTTTCCCTCTGCTCAGATACAGAACAAGGGATATATGCGTGCTTACGAGAGAAAAATGCTCCTGCGGAAGAACGCTCGTAAAGATGTCAAAGCCTATGGGCAGAACGGACGATATGCTTATAATCAGGGGCGTAAATGTGTTCCCGTCACAGATAGAGAGCGTGCTGCTTAAGATGAGCAACGCTTCACCCAACTATCAGATAGTTGTTGACAGAGTGAACAATACAGATACTTTCGAGATAAGAGTTGAAATGACCGACGAGATGTTCTCCGATACGATAAAGAGCGTTGAAGCGGTAGAAGACAAGATAAGCGCAGATATGCTGTCAATGCTGGGTATCAAGGCAAAGATAAGGCTTGTTGAGCCTAACTCCATACCGCGCAGCGAGGGCAAGGCGGTAAGGGTTATAGACAAGCGCAAGCTGGTTTAGTGAAATAGCGAAAGGAGAGTAAATATGTCAGTAAAACAGATCTCTATATTTATGGAGAACCGCCCCGGAAGAATTTCGGCAGTTACAAAGCTTCTGGGCGAGGGCGGAATAGACATTCGTGCAATGGCTTTGGCGGATACCACCGACTTTGGCATACTGCGCATAATAGTTGACGACGAGGAAAAGTGTGTAAAACTGCTCTCTGAGGCAGGCTATTCGGCAAGAGCTACAGCAGTTGTAGCGGTTGGCTTTGACGACAAGCCGGGCGCGCTGGCAGCGGTAATGCAGGTGCTTTATGAAAACAACATCAGCGTTGAGTATATGTATTC